>JAIYEB010000084.1 GCA_027487195.1 Hyphomicrobiales bacterium
GAGAAACCCTGCGCGCGGCAAAACGCATCCGCCGCCGGCGGGCCGCACAGCACGTTGCCCGGACCATGGCACCAGTCCAGCCGAGCATGGCCCCAGACAGGATGTGGAAACTGGACCGTGTTGCGTCCGGTTGGAAACTGCAGGCGGGACGGCAACGTGCCGGATTGCAGCGTGTTTGCTCCCGGGCTGACGGGAAGGATCTGCTGCGCGGACGCATGACCAGAGATAATGAGGCCGAGAACAACGGTCAGGATACGCAACACAGGTTTTACTCCAGAACGCGCAACACACGTGCGGAAGAAGTTTCGCAAAAAGGGGTCAAGGTTTTGTGAATGGTCGGTCCCGTGGCCTTCAGACGCCCTTTCACACAGGCGCAACCCCCGTTACCTCTGTCACATGCTGATCCATGTCTGTTCGCTGAAGACCCTTGCCGAAACCACAGAGCGCGTGAGCCCGTCGCGCCTGCTCTCGCTTGTCAAAATGGATGTGACGCCAGAGCGACCCGAGGGGATGCGGCCCGAGCATCACCTGCACCTGTCGTTCAACGACATCGTCGAGGAAGCTGTTCCTGGCCAGATCGCACCATCATCCCAGCATGTTGCCGAGATCCTGCGCTTTGTCGGCGATTGGGATCATGCCTCGCCCATGCTGATCCATTGCTGGGCCGGCATTTCGCGTTCGACAGCGGCAGCAGCCATCGCCGTTGCTGCGTTGCGGCCGGACGTGTCTGCGCCCCGAATCGCAGAAGCGCTGAGGGCCGCCTCGCCGACAGCAACGCCCAACATCCGCCTGATCGCGCTGGCTGACCGCGCGCTTGGCCGGGCCGGTCGTCTTGAAGCTGCGATCCGTGCCATCGGGCGCGGAGCCGAGGCTGGCGAGGGCATACCGTTCTCCCTCAATGCGGCTGCGTTGTGAGGCGGGAATGACCAAGACGCGCATCGAGGTCGGGCTCAATGCCGCTGTCGTCGCGGTGACTGATGGCGTGCCGTCCGTCCTGATGACGGCAACGCCTGAGGCGGACGCGCTGCCGGCCGGCCCTTTCGACCCCTTGGCGCATCGCACCATGGAGCAAAGTGTTCGCGCCTCCGTCACGGATCAGACCGGTCTTTCGATTGGGTATGTCGAACAGCTCTACACGTTCGGGGATCGTGGCCGCCATGCCCGGCCCGATGATCAGGGGCCCCACGCCATGAGCGTCGGCTACCTCGCGCTCACCCGGTTGCCGGAGCGCCAGGCGGGTTCGCCCGCGGTTCGCTTCAGGCCTTGGTACACGTTCTTCCCGTGGGAGGACGCGCGCGGCGGGCGACCTCCGGCAATTGACGCCGTGATCCTTCCAAGGCTTTCCGCCTGGTCCGGCGATGTGACAAGCCGCAGTGAACGTGTGCGCCATCTCTTTGGAGTTGGCAGTGCGTTTGATGAGGAGAAGGTGCTCGAGCGCTATGAACTCCTCTATGAAGCTGGTCTTGTCGAGGAAGCTGCCCGGGACGGGCGCGCGGAGCGCCCCGAAATTGTGCTTGGTGTTTCGATGCGGTTTGACCACCGCCGCATTCTGGCAACCGCCATGGGTCGCCTTCGCGCCAAGATGAAGTACCGCCCGGTTGTATTCGAGCTGATGCCGGAGGCGTTTACGCTCACCGATTTGCAGCACACCGTCGAAGCCATTGCCGGCCAGCATCTGCACAAGCAGAATTTCCGCAGGCTGGTTGAAACTGCCAGGCTGGTTGAGCCCACGGGCGAAATCGATACTTCAACCGGTGGCCGGCCAGCCGCCCTGTTTCGGTTCCGGCGCGAGGTGACGCGGGAAAGACCGGCTCCGGGCTTGCGATTTGCAGGGCGTGGATAATCGAGACAGGGGTACCCTCTGTTGACGAGCTTGCGGATTCACGAAAGCGCCGCTACCAAAACGCCCCGAAGCGGTCGGGAAAAGCCCGACGCCTGATTTCGGGGAATATCTTCCATGGCTCGCAATAAAATTGCGCTGATCGGCTCAGGCCAGATTGGCGGAACGTTGGCTCACCTCGTTGGTCTGAAGGAACTTGGCGATGTCGTGATGTTCGACATTGCCGAGGGTATTCCGCAAGGCAAAGGCCTCGACATTGCGGAATCCGCTCCGGTTGACGGCTTTGACGCGCGCTACACCGGTACCAATTCGTATGAGGATATCGTCGGTTCGGACGTCGTCATCGTCACGGCCGGCGTGCCACGCAAGCCCGGCATGAGCCGCGATGATCTGATCGGCATCAACCTGAAGGTGATGGAGCAGGTCGGCGCAGGCATCAAGAAGTACTGCCCCGAGGCCTTCGTGATTGTGATCACGAATCCGCTCGATGCCATGGTCTGGGCCTTGCAGAAGACCTCAGGTCTGCCCGCGCACAAGGTTGTCGGCATGGCCGGCGTGCTTGATTCCGCCCGCTTCCGCCACTTCCTTGCCGATGCGATGAACGTGTCGGTCGAAGACGTCACGGCCTTTGTGCTTGGCGGCCATGGCGATGAGATGGTGCCGTCCGTGCGCTATTCGACAGTCGGCGGCATTCCTTTGCCCGACCTCGTGAAGATGGGCTGGATGACCCAGGAAAAGCTTGATGCCATGGTCGAGCGGACCCGCAAGGGCGGCGGCGAGATCGTGAACCTCTTGAAGACCGGCTCGGCATTCTATGCGCCAGCGGCCTCGGCCATTGCGATGGCCGAGAGCTATCTCAAGGACAAGAAGCGCCTTTTGCCCTGCGCAGCCAAGCTTGATGGCCAGTATGGCGTCAACGGCCTTTACATTGGCGTTCCGGTCATCATCGGTGCCGGTGGTGTCGAACGGATTGTCGAGATCAACCTCGACCCGTCCGAGAAAGCCATGATGACAAAGTCTGTTGCCAGCGTTCAGGGTTTGGTTGACGCCTGCAAGGCGCTCGCTCCTCACCTCGCCTGATCTTCGGACGGGCCCCATGCGGGCCCGACTCCGCTTCCAGAACTCGTATCCCGGGGGGATTTTCGAATGAATGTGCACGAGCATCAGGCCAAGGAGCTCTTGAAGAGCTTCGACGTCCCTGTTTCCAAGGGCGCCGTGGCCTTTACAGCTGACGAAGCTCTGCTGGCGGCCAAGAGCCTGCCGGGCCCGCTTTATGTGGTCAAGGCGCAGATCCACGCCGGCGGACGCGGCAAGGGCAAGTTCAAGGAGCTCCCTGCAACGGCCAAGGGCGGCGTGCGTCTTGCAAAGTCTGCCGAAGAAGTGCGTGACATGGCCCGCGAAATGCTCGGCAACACGCTGGTGACGTTGCAGACGGGGCCTGCCGGTCGCGTCGTGCGCCGCATCTACATCGAGGACGGATCGGACATCGCGAAGGAATACTACCTCTCGCTGCTGGTTGATCGCGCAACCTCGCGCGTCGCCGTGGTGGCCTCCACCGAAGGCGGCATGGACATCGAAACGGTGGCCCACGACACGCCTGAGAAGATCATCACCTTCATCATCGATCCAGCAACTGGCGTCATGCCGCATCATGGCCGTGCGCTGGTCGCGGCCTTGCAGCTCAAGGGCGCGATCGCCAAGCAGGCACCCAAGGTGCTCGAAAACCTGTATCGCGCCTTCATCACGAAGGACATGGCGATGCTGGAGATCAATCCGTTGATCGCCACCAAGGACGAGCGCATCATCTGCCTTGATGCCAAGATGTCGTTTGATTCCAACGCCATCTACCGCATGCCC
>JAIYEB010000245.1 GCA_027487195.1 Hyphomicrobiales bacterium
CCGGTGAGATAGCGCAACCGGTTCCATCGGTCGGGCACATACTCATTCTGGTGCTGATCAGCACGCGGCACGACAAAGCCATCAAGCCCATGCGCAGCGAGGACTGCACGCAACGCTGCAACTCTTGGAGCACCGACCGAAGGATCGGCCACATCATCAAATATCTGGATCATGGGGGCACGATAGCGTGGGACGCGATCAACGGGGACTAAGTCTTTTGGCAACACAATGGCAAAAGCCATGCGAATTCCGCATGGCTGCTGAGTCAATATGCGTCTTTAGAATGACACAAGTCGCAACCATATCCCCCTCGGGATTTGAAACGCCAAGAAGGGTCACCCAACGACTTTCTGTTTGGAGAATGACCATGACCTCGATGACTTCACACGCCGACACGACGATTGCCACAACCGCGCCGCGCCCTGGCTTCTGGCAACGTGTCTATGCCCACCTTGAGCGCGTTGGCCATGATCGCGCCCGGCGCGAACTGACGAGCCTTGGATATGGCGAGTTGGCCGAGCGCATGACGCTCAGGGCACGCGACGCACGCTAAACCACCCACAGCCGGTCGCGCGGGAGCGTTGCCAGCGCATTTGACGCATGGGACATGTGACAGTGTCTTTCGTCCAATGCCTCAGGTGATTCGACCGTGATTGCGCTTCATGATCTGGCCCGCGCCGCAGGCGTGCCCGTGTCCGGGCCCGATTGCGACGTCCGTATGATCACGGCAGACAGCCGCAAGATCGTGCCCGGGGCCCTGTTTGCGGCGCTGAAAGGGACGAAGTCGGACGGATTGCAGTTCGTGCCGCAGGCGATTGCCGGCGGCGCGGTTGCAATCCTGGCTGATCGCCCACCTGCAGATCTTCCAGAACATGTTGCGTTGATCACGGCAGACGAGCCACGCGCAGCGCTGTCGAAGCTTGCCGCAGCCTTTTATACCCGCCAACCCGAGACAATTGTCGCCGTCACAGGGACATCCGGCAAAACCTCGGTCGCAAGCTTCGCGCGCCAGATCTTTGCCAATCTCGGCTATCGCGCAGGCTCAATCGGCACACTCGGCGTTGTTGCGCCCGGCCGCGAGGGCTACGGCTCGCTGACAACACCAGACCCGGTAGAACTGCACAAGACACTCGCCGAACTTGCCGGCGAAGGCGTGTCGCACATTGCCATGGAAGCCTCATCGCATGGGCTTGACCAGTACCGGCTCGATGGCGTGCGGCTTGCTGCAGCGGGCTTTACCAACCTCTCGCGCGACCATCTCGACTATCACCCAAGCGTCGAGGCCTATCTCCAGGCAAAGCTCAGGCTGGTCACGGAACTGCTGCCGCAGGGCAAGACCGTTGTCATCAACGCAGACGGTGCTTCAAGCGACGCCTTCAAATCTGCCGCCACGGCGCGCGGTCTTTCAACCCTCACGGTCGGCGCGGCTGGAAGCGATCTTCGTATGCTTGATCGCCGACGGCTGCCCGGCGGCCAGGGCCTGTCTCTTTCAGGATCTTGGGGGCGCGCTGAACTGCTTTTGCCGCTCGTTGGTGATTTCCAGGCTGCAAACGCGCTTGTCGCTGCTGGCCTCGCCCTGGCAACGGGTGAGCCGATCGCAAAGGTTCTGGCAGCCGTCGAGCAGCTCAGCGGCGTTGTCGGCCGGTTGGACAAGGTCGGCGATGTACGGGGCGCTGCAGTTTATGTCGATTATGCACACAAGCCAGACGCGCTTGAGAATGTGCTGGCAGCCCTCAGACCCTACACAACCGGACGCCTGATCGTTGCGTTTGGCTGTGGCGGAGATCGAGACGCCGGCAAACGCCCCATGATGGGCCAGATCGCCGCAGAGAAAGCTGACATTGTCATAGTCACCGACGACAATCCTCGCTCGGAGCTCCCCGCCTCAATCCGCGCGGCCATCCTTTCCGCAGCTCCAGGCGCAATGGAAATTGGTGACCGGGCCAGCGCCATCCACACTGGAATTGAGCTTTTGAGGCCCGGGGATGTTTTCATTATCGCCGGCAAAGGGCATGAACCTGGCCAGATCATTGGCTCGACTGTTTTTCCATTTTCCGATCACGAGGTCGCTCGCGCCGCGATCGAGGCTTTAAGATGACGTTATGGTCCTACACGGATTTGGTGATTGCCACGGGCGGGCGCATTCTCGGTCGGCCCGACCGCTCGATTACCGGGATCTCGATTGATACCCGCACGCTCGAACCGGGCGATGCATTCTTTGCCATTACCGGCGACAACACGGATGGCCACGACTACCTGAAGCAGGCCATCGAAAAGGGCGCTGCGATCTCAATCGTGGCGGAAGCCCGCGTCCCGAGCCTGCCCGCTGCCGGACCTTATCTGGCTGTCGAGGACGTGCTGGCGGCGCTCGTAGCGCTTGGGAACGCATCAAGACAACGTTCTGCCGCGCGCATCGTTGCCGTGACGGGCTCGGTTGGAAAGACAACCACAAAGGAAGCCCTGCTTCTGGCCTTGTCGCCATCTGGGCAAACCCATGCCTCCGTCGCTTCCTACAACAATCATTGGGGTGTGCCACTGACCCTTGCGCGCATGCCCGCCTCGACCTCCTACGGTGTTTTCGAGATTGGCATGAACCATGCGGGCGAGATCACGCCTTTGACCGGCATGGTGCGCCCGCACGTTGCCATCATTACGAACGTTGAGCCGGTCCATATCGAGCAATTCTCTGGCATCGAGGCCATCGCAGATGCCAAGGCCGAGATCTTTACAGGCCTTGAGCCTGGCGGGGTCGCAATCCTGAACCGCGACAACCCTCAGTTTGACCGCTTGGTGGCGGCCGCAAAAACCCAGGGGATCGGGATTGCGAGCTTCGGCCAAAACGTCAACGCCGACGTTCGGGTGCTGGACATGCAAGCCGGTGCGGACATGACCACAGTCTCGGCTGATGTCTTCGGCGAGCCGGTTGCCTACCGGGTTGGTGCGCCGGGGGCGCATGTGGCCCAGAATACGCTGGCCGTCCTTGCGGCGATCAAGCTCCTTGGCGCCGATCTGGCCCTTGGTGCGCTGGCGCTGGCCAACATGACACCGCCCAAGGGGCGCGGTGTGCGCATGCGCTTTCAGCATCCGCGCGGGGGCGAATTCATGATTGTTGATGAGGCCTACAACGCCAATCCGGCATCCATGGCGGCTGCAATTCGCCTTGCCACCAAGATTCCCCGCGGCGAAGGCGGAAGACATGTTGCCGTTCTCGGCGACATGCGCGAACTCGGGGCCATGGGGCCTGAGGCGCACGCCGGCCTTGCTCCCGTTTTGACCGAATGCCATGTCGACAAGGTCTATCTGTGCGGCCCGCTGATGGAACATCTCTGGCAGGTCGTGCCTGAGAGCATGCGCGGGGCCCACGCGGCCAATTCTCTGGAACTCGAGCGCATTGTCCTGAATGCGGTTCAGCCCGGCGACATTGTGATGATCAAGGGATCGCTTGGCTCACGTATGTTGCCCATCGTTGAGGCTTTCAAGGCGCGATTCACGCGCGCCGATAAACCCGTTTCATGAGGCCATAAATATGCTTGAGATGCTGTCAGCCTACGGCTCGGTGTTCCAGCCCTTCAACTTGTTTCGCTACATTACGTTCCGCACTGGTGCAGCCACCGTAACCGCCATGGCTTTCGTGTTCCTGTTCGGGCCGGCAATCATTCAGATGCTGAAGGTCAAGCAGGGCAAGGAAGGCCAACCGATCCGCGTCGATGGCCCGAAGTCGCACTTCTCCAAGAAGGGCACCCCCACCATGGGCGGGCTCATGATCTTGTCGGGTGTCATCGTTTCCACGCTGCTTTGGGCCGATCTTGGCAATCGCTATGTCTGGATGGTCCTGCTTGTCGGCATTGGCTTTGGCGCCATCGGATTTTACGACGACTTCCTGAAGGTTTCGAAGAAAAACACCGCCGGGTTTGCCGGACGGCCGCGCCTTGCTCTCGAGTTCTTGGTTGCAGCGATTGCCGTCGGGTTTTACGTGATGACGGGACCGGCAGGGTTTTCAACCTCAATTGCAGTACCGTTCTTCAAGGAAGTGCTGATCGATCTGGGTCTGTTTTTTCTGGTGTTCGCAGCTTTTGTCATTGTCGGATCTGGCAATGCGGTCAACCTGACCGACGGTCTTGATGGGTTGGCAATTGTTCCGGTCATGATCGCTGCCGGCTCCTTTGCCGTCATTGCCTATCTCGCCGGCAACGTCGTGTTTTCGAATTACCTCCAGATCCACCACACACCCGGCACAGGTGAACTGGCCGTGCTGTGCGGGGCCCTGATTGGGGCTGGCCTCGGGTTTCTCTGGTACAATGCGCCACCCGCACAGGTTTTCATGGGCGATACCGGCAGCCTGGCGCTCGGCGGCATGCTCGGCATGATTGCTGTGGCAACCAAGCATGAGATCGTGCTCGCGATCATTGGCGGCCTGTTCGTGCTCGAGGCCATGTCGGTCATCATCCAGGTCGTGTCATTCAAGCTCACCGGCAAGCGCGTGTTCAAGATGGCGCCAATCCATCATCACTTCGAGCAGCTCGGCTGGTCCGAGCCGCAGGTGGTCATGCGCTTCTGGATCATTGCCGTCATGCTCGCGCTGATCGGTCTGTCGACGTTGAAGCTGCGATGATCAAGATCACCTGCTTTGCAGGCAAACGCGTCGCCCTTTTTGGACTAGGCGGCTCCGGACGCGTCGCAGCACGCGCGTTGATTGCTGGCGGCGCACACGTGACTGCTGGCGATGATCAGGCAGCCAACATCGCTACTGCTGCCGCTGAAGGGATCCCGACCGGGGATCTGGCCAGCGCCGACTGGTCCGGATTTGAAGCGCTGATCCTGTCGCCAGGCGTCCCCCTCACCCACCCCGTACCGCACTGGGTCGTGAAGCGCGCGCGCGGCGCTGACGTCGAGATCATCGGCGACATCGAACTGTTCGTGCGTGAACGCCAGCATGTCTGCCCGCAGGCGCCGCTGATTGCGATTACAGGGACCAACGGCAAGTCCACCACGACCGCACTGATCCATCATGTCCTGCAGTCGGCTGGCAGACTGTGCGATGTCGGCGGGAACCTCGGGCCAGCCGTTCTCGGCCTGTCGCCGTTTACGCCTGAGCGACACTATGTCGTCGAGTGCTCGTCCTTCCAGATTGATCTGGCTCCAAGCCTTGATCCAACCGTCGGCATTCAACTGAACCTGACACCGGATCATCTCGATCGCCATGGCACGGTTCAAAACTATGCCGCGATCAAGGAGCAGCTGCTGTCCGGCGTTCCCCGAACCGGCCTGATCGTCTGTGGCGTTGACGATGGCCTGTCTGAAGCCATGGCCGATCGCGCTGAAATGTCGGGGACACGCGTCGAGCGCCTGTCTGTCCGTCGTCCCGTCAGCGATGGGTTCTATCTGGACGGCCATATCCTGATGCGCGCACGCGCCGCAGCTGCAACGTTTGCTGTGGATATGAGCCGCTGCCCTGCGCTGAAGGGGGCTCACAACGCGCAGAATGCTGCGGCAGCTTTCGCTGCAGCGAAACACCTTGGGCTTGAGGACGACGAGATACGTCGGGGCCTTGAGACCTTTCCGGGGCTCGCGCACCGCATGGAGCGGGTTGGGCGCGTCGGCAATGTGCTGTTCGTGAATGATTCGAAAGCGACCAACGCGGACGCCACCGAAAAGGCCCTCTCGAGCTACGAAACGGTGTTTTGGATCCTTGGTGGCAAAGCAAAAGACGGCGGCATCACCAGCCTTAACGGTTTCTTCCCTAAAATAGTGAAGGCTTACCTGATCGGCGAGGCAGCAGACGCCTTCGCCGCGACGCTTGGCTCTGCGGTTTCCCACGAAATCTGCGGCACGCTGGAGCGCGCGGTGGAAGCGGCTGCGCGCGACGCAGGCTTGGCTGCAGGGCCCGAGCCGGTTGTGCTGCTGTCGCCGGCTTGTGCGTCGTATGACCAGTTTCCGAATTTCGAGGTACGCGGCGCGGCGTTTCGCGAGGCGGTCCGAAAACTCCCGGGGGTCACGGCGCCATGAAGGGGTAGCCGTCCGGCTTCCCCTGAAACGGGAAGGGAACGGCATGAACCGCGCGCGCAAGTCCTGGTTTGGTGAATGGTGGTGGACGATGGATCGTCTGCTGCTGACGGCGTTCCTCGTCCTGATGGGCGCGGGCGCGGTCATGAGTTTTGCTGCAAGCCCTGCTGTGGCAGCCCGGATCGGACTGGATCCCTCGCACTTCACGATCCGCCACATGGCCTATCTCTTGCCAGCCCTGCTCGTCATTCTGGCAACATCGATGCTGAGCCCGAAGCAAGTCCGCAGGGTCTGTCTTGGCCTGTTCATCGTGTTCCTTGCAGCGCTTGCGGCAACGCTGTTCATCGGCGTGGAAATCAAGGGCGCAAGACGCTGGATCCATCTGCCTGTGGTGGGGTCGTTCCAGCCCTCTGAGTTCCTGAAGCCCGCCTTCGTCGTTCTGGTTGCATGGTTGATGTCCGAGCGCATGACCCGCCCGGATGTGCCTGGAAACCTCATGGCCGGAGGTCTTCTTGTGATCGTTGCAGGGCTTTTGGTGCAGCAACCGGACTTTGGCCAGACCATGCTGGTTGTCGGCGTCTGGGTCGCCATGTTCTTTGTGGCCTCCATGCCCTGGATCTGGGTGCTCGTGATCGGAGCTGGTGGCGCAGGCCTTCTGGGCTCCGCCTATCTGACGCTTCCGCATGTCGCGAGCCGCATCAACCGGTTCTTGTCGGGCACGGGCGATACCTATCAGACCGATGTGGCGCTTGAGGCGATCTCGCGTGGCGGCTGGTTTGGCCGTGGTCCAGGCGAGGGAACGGTCAAGCGCATTCTGCCCGACAGCCATACCGACTTCATCTTCGCGGTCACGGCGGAAGAGTTCGGCATCATCGTCTGCATCGTCGTTGTCCTCCTGTTCGGCCTCGTGCTGATGCGCGGCCTCTGGCACGCGCTGAAAGTCGACGATCCATTCTGCCGGGTGGCCGTCACAGGGCTTGTCACGCTGTTTGGCTTTCAGTCCGCGATCAACATGGCCGTCAACCTGCACCTTGTTCCGGCAAAGGGCATGACGCTGCCTTTCATTTCCTACGGTGGATCATCGATGATCGCCGTGGCCTTCTCCATGGGCCTCGTGCTGGCGTTGACACGCCGTCGGCCAAGGGTTGCCAGCATGCGCGCCTATGAGCCGGCGCGCCCTGCCCTTGCTGCACCTGTTAGCGGGCAGCCGGCATGACACGGCTTGCGCTGCTTGCCGCCGGTGGCACAGGCGGCCACCTGTTTCCAGCCGAAGCGCTTGCCTCGGAACTCGCTCAGCGTGGCTGGATCATTGATCTTGCAACCGACGAGCGGGTTGACCGCTACGGGCTGAATTTTCCCGCCCGCGAGCGCCACATCATCGCGGCGGAAACCTTCCGCTCGAAAAACCCGCTTGCCATCGCAAAGACCGCCTTTGCGCTTGCCCGCGGCGTTGCGCAGGCGCGGCGCGCCATCCAGAGGACCAAACCGTCGATCGTCATCGGCTTTGGTGGCTATCCCAGCTTTCCCCCGCTGGTTGCGGCGAAGCTGACCGGCACGCCCTCGATCCTTCATGAAGCCAACGCCATCATGGGCCGCGCGAACCGCTCGCTGTCAGGCCTTGTCGATGCCGTCGCGACCTCATGGGAAGACACACGCCATGTCGGTGGGGCGATCAAGGCCAAAGCCACCCATGTCGGGATGCCGGTTCGCCCGGCCGTGCGCGCAGCGGCCACAACGCCCTACCCCGAATTCCAAGGGCAGCTAAAGGTTCTGGTGTTCGGTGGCTCGCAGGGTGCGCGCGTGTTTGCCGATGTCGCACCAACGGCAATGGCTCTGCTGCCTGATGCGTTGCGCGCAAGGCTCGACGTGACCCAGCAGGCCCGCGCCGAGGATCAGGCGCGCGTCCGCGATGCCTACAACGCCGCTGGCATCACCGCCGAGGTGGCACCGTTCTTTCCCGATCTGCCTGCCCGCATGGCTGCTTCGCACCTCGTGTTGTCGCGTTCGGGGGGCTCGACGGTCGCAGAACTTGGTGTTGTCGGAAGGCCTGCAATCCTCATTCCCCTGCCTGGCGCCATCGATGCCGACCAGCTTCTGAACGCACGGGCCTTTGAAGCCGCCGGCGCTGGCGTTCTGGCACAGCAACTCGATGTCACGCCCAGAAGCCTTGCCCAGATCCTCGGTGAGCTTCTGAGCGACCAAACGAGGCTTGAAACCATGGCCACGGCCGCCCGCTCGCTTGGAAAGCCTGATGCGGCCAGCCGGTTGGCTGACCTTGTCGAGGCAACAGCTAGCGCCTGATCAATGTGAGCGTGGCCCAATCGCCGATGATATGACGCCGCTCAAGGCGAAAACCCTGGGCCGCATAGATCGCGGTGATCCAGCGCGCCTGCCAGGACAGAAGACCTGACAGGATCAGCGTGCCGCCACGCTTCGTTGCAACTGCAAAGTCGCCGGCAAGCGCAACCAAAGGGCCGGCCAGGATATTTGCAATGACGACATCATAGGGCGCGCCCGCCCGTATGGCCGGGTGCCTCGTGCCTGCTGCGAGGTAGGAGGAAAACAGCCCCCGCGCACCATTGATTTCGGCGTTCTCAAGCGCAATCCGCACAGCATCCGCATCATTGTCGCCGCTGATGACCGGGCGCTTCAGCGCCTTGGCAAAGGCAAGCCCGAGCACGCCGGTTCCCGTGCCGACATCAAGGCAGGTCAACCCGCGCTCGCCGCGCGACAGCGCCAGCCGCACACGCCGTTCAATGGCACTCAGGCACCCGGCGGTCGTGCCATGATGGCCTGTCCCAAAGGCGGCGCTCGCCTCAACCCTCAGTTGAACCTCGTTCACACGTGCCTTGTGTTGATCATGGGCGCCGAACACCACAAACCGGCCGACACGGACCGGAGGCAGATCATCGAGCCCCATCTGCACCCAGTCCTCATCCTCGACGGTGCGATGCTCGAAGCTGATCAGCTTGGCCTCATCGCCAAGAATCTCGCCAACCGCGCGCTCCCACTCCGCCATATCCGGCGCTTCCGGCAGCCAGGCTTCAAAGCGCCAGTCCGGCGGCGCCTGCTCGAATGCGCCTGTGGCGGTCAGGTCAAGCGTATGCGCACCCTCCATGAGGATGTCCGCAAGGTGGGTGGCAATCGCCCGCGAGGTGAGCGCAGTTATCAGGTGAGTTGGCATAGCGCTTCCTCGCAAGGCGAGGCTGCGGCGTCAACCGCGCGCCCATGTCCTCGATCTCTTTCCTGAGCCGATCTGGCAAAGCTGGATTGGCGTCGACAACAAAGACCTCACCGACCCATACGGGGCGGGTGTCTGGAGACTGTTGCGCAAAGGCGGCTCCGGTTTTGCTTCCGGAAAAGCCAAACGCACTCCTAGCGAAGTCACTTTGTTCGTCGCTTATCCAGAAACCACGATCTGTTCCTGCACCCCAAGCCCGTCAACGCCAAGGCGCATGCGCTCACCAGGCTTGAGGTAGCGCGGCGGCTTCATGCCAAGACCAACGCCGGGAGGCGTTCCGGTTGTAATGACGTCACCGGCCTCAAGTCGCATGAACAGCGAGCAGTAGTGCACGAGGTAGGCGGGTTTGAAAATCATGGTCGCGGTCGAGCCGGTCTGCATGCGCTGACCGTTCAGATCAAGGAACATGCCGAGAGCCTCAACGTCTGCGACTTCATCCGGTGTGACCATCCACGGACCGAGCGGGCCAAAGGTTGGCGCGCTCTTGCCCTTGGTCCATTGTCCGCCGCGCTCGGCTTGCCATGCGCGCTCGGAGACATCGTTGCAGATTGCATAGCCTGCGATGTGCTGCATCACCTCGGCTTCAGGGATGCAAAAGCCCGGGCGGCCAATGATGATGGCAAGTTCAACTTCCCAGTCCACCTTCTCAGCGCCCGGCGGGATTGAAACGGGGTCGTTTGGCCCCGAAAGCGATGAGGGCGCCTTGTTGAACATGATCGGTTCGGACGGGATCTTCGCGCCGGTCTCTGCGGCGTGATCAGCATAATTCAGCCCTATCGCGATGAAGTTCCCAACCCGCTTGATCGGCGGGCCAAGCCTCACCCCGGCCTCCACCAGCGGCAGGCGGGACGTTTCAAGGTGCGAGAGCCGCGCGAGTGCGTCAGGGTCGAGGGCTGCCCCGTCGAAATCTGCAATCATGAACGAGAGGTCGCGGATGCGGCCTTGCTCGTCGACCATTCCAGGCTTTTCCGCACCGACCGCACCATAGCGCACGAACTTCATTCCGCTCTCCTCATGTCAGACGGCTGATCGCCATCCACTCCGCTTCATCCACCACGCGAATTCCAAGCTC
>JAIYEB010000116.1 GCA_027487195.1 Hyphomicrobiales bacterium
TGGGGCGGAGTGAAGTCAGCTTCCTTGCGGGAAACTTGGCCTGCGCGGCAGGACAGCCAATCCGGCACCCTCGATCTCGACCACGATTGCGTCGATCCCGAAGACATCGCTGATCAGCTGTGGCGCCAGGACTGAGTCTGGCTGGCCATCGCCCGCGACCCTGCCCTCCTTCAGCACGATGATCCGGTCAGCCGCGCGCGCTGCGGCGGACAACTCGTGCAGGACGACGAGCGTGATCAGTCCCCGTTCACGCGTGAGCCGCCGGACCGTGTCCAGGACCTCCACCTGGTTGCGGATATCGAGCGCGCTGATTGGCTCATCGAGCAGCAGGATCTGGGGTTCGCTCGCCAAGACCTGCGCGAGGAACACGAGCTGGCGCTGGCCACCGCTCAACTCAACAAGGTCGCGACTGGCCAGGTGCTCGATCCCAAGCGTCGCCAGCGCCGCGCCGGCGGCATCGAGGTCGGCATCGGTCAGGCGCAGGTGCAGCGCGCGGAGCCGGCCGAGCAGCACGACTTCGAGCACGGTCAGCGCTGCGCTTGAGCCGACATCCTGCGGCATATAGCCGATGCGCGCCGCGCCATCCGATCCGCAGCGGACCACCCCCTGATGGCCAACCAAACCAGCAATTGCGCGGATCAGCGACGACTTGCCCGAGCCATTCGGGCCGATGATCGCTGTCACCTCCCCCGGCCTCGCCTCAAACGATACGCCGGCGAGGGCCTGCCGCTGGCCATAGCGCACGCCAAGATCGCGGACGATAAGGCTCACCAATACCTCCGCCGGTTGCCGATCACGAGCCAGACGAAGAAGGGTACGCCGATGAGCGCCGTGACGATGCCAATCGGGATGATGACGCCCGGCACGACGACCTTGCTCGCAACCGACGCTGCACCAAGCAGCAGTGCTCCCGCCAGCGCTGCGCTTGGCAGGAAGGCGCGCTGGTCTTCGCCCACCATGATCCGCGCGAGATGCGGGGCCACAAGCCCGATGAACCCGATTGTGCCCACGAAAGCGACGGCGATGCCGGTCAGCGCCGATATGAGCACAAAGCAGCGCAGGCGCAGCCGGGTGACGTCAACGCCGAGGCCACGTGCACGCTCATCGCCAAGCTTCATGGCGGTGAGACGCCAGGCGTCGGCCATCAGCAGTGGGACGGTCAGGAACAGGACCGCGGCAACGATCGGGATGTTGCTCCACGTCGCCTTCTGCAACGAGCCGAACAGCCAGAACACGATCTGCTGCAGCGCCTCCTGGCTCGCGACGAACTGCAACATGGAGAGCAGCGCCTGGAACAGGAACATCAGCGCGATGCCGGCCAGCACCAGCATCTCGGCGCTGGCCCCGCGCATGGCACCGATGCTCCAGACCGCAGCGCAGGCGATGCCGGCAAAGAGGAACGCTGCGAGCGGCACAGCCCAGGCATCGGGCAGGAACGCGCCGACGCCAAGCACGATCACCAGCCCCGCCCCAAAACCAGCCCCCGCAGAGATGCCGAGCGTGTAGCTGGAGGCCAGCGGGTTGTTGAGGATGGTCTGCATGATCGCACCCGACAGCCCGAGCGCCGCCCCGACGCAAAGCGCCATCAACGCGACCGGCAGGCGGATGCTCCAGACGATGGCAGTCGTCATCGGGGCGTTGGAGAACCCCGCCAGCGCCCATGCCACCTCCGCCGGCGCCAGCATGGCCGGGCCGGTGGCCACGTCCAGCACGAAGACGAGCACGGTGGCACAGGCGGCAAGCGCCATCAGGAGCCAGCGCCGCCGCGCCAGCCTGACATAGATGGCTCTCGCCTCACCTGTCTGAGCAGGGCCGGCAGGGACCGTTTTCAATGGGGAAATCGTCACCGCTCAGGCCTTGAGCGGCAGCATCCAGGTGCCGCTGAACGGCACCGGGAGGTAGCGGGCGTGGTAGTCGCGGAATGACCTGACCGGATCGACGTCCGCGAACTGCTCCGGATAGAGTTGCTTGCCGATGTACTGCATCGCCACGTAGTCAAAGAGCGTGCGGCAAAGCCCATGCTCGATGGCATGCATGCCGCCTTCGCGCACGGCCTTGAGGCCAGCCCAGCCGGGCCTGCCGGCATAGGCCGCGAGCGAGGCGCGCGTGGTTGCCTCGTCGGCATCATAGCCGGTTCTGACCGCACGCGGGCGGTTCACCCAGGACGAGCCGGCCATGAAGATCAGGTCCGGATTGGCAGCCAGCACGGCTTCTGCCGCGAGCGGGCCCCAGGGTCCCTGCAGGCGCCCCGTGGCGAGATTGTCAGCGCCAAGCGTGGTGATGATCTTGCCCCACATCGTTCCGTTGTAGCTGTTGCCGATCGTGTCCGGCCCGGCCTGTCCGAGCTCGACATAGACCATCTTCTTCGCGCCCGAGGCCCGGCCCGCGCGAGCGAGGATGTCGCGGAACTGGCTGTCATAGAGCCCAGCCAGTTCCTCGGCCCGCGCCTTGCGGTCCATCACGAGGCCCAACGCGCGGGTCGAGGCGAGATGGCGCTCGAGCGTCTGGGCGTTATAGTCGATGACCACGATCGGGATGCCTGCAGCCTCGATCTGGGCCATCTGGGTCCTGGCCGTCGAGAAGCCCCATTCCGACATCAACACGACATCCGGGCGAGCGGCGAGGACCTTTTCCGCGGAGAAGGTGTTGTCTTCGATATGCCCAACATCGGGCATGGCCTGCAGGTTGGGGATGACACGGCTGTAGCGACCGAAGATGGCCGGCCGCCAGCTTTCCCAGGGCGTCCGCGACATGGCAACGACACGCTGCCAGCCCTCCACGCCCGAGACGGCTGTGAACTCCTCGTAATTGAAGGTCGTGATCACACGGTTGAGGGGGCCCTTCAGGTTCACGCTGCGCCCGAGCGCGTCGGTGACGGTGAAGCCCTGCGCGATGGCGGGCATGGCGATGGACGCGGACAGGCCGGCAAGGACGCTGCGGCGGGTGAGTGTCATGGCTGTGTTCCTTCTGTTGGGTTGGTGTTCACTGCCGCTCAAACAGCAGTTGATCCGCGCCTTGGTGCGCGGGCGGGATGCCTGTCAGGCCACGGGTCTTCAGGGGCGCGATGACGAATGGCGGGGCCGATCCAGGCATGGCCTGTGCAGCGTTCCATCCGTCAACGGAGCGAATGGCTTCCGCAAACGATGATCCAGACATGGGATGGGTCTCGACGCGTGTCCGGCGCATGGAGCGCATGGAGCAACGCAGGTGGCGTCATGACGCCACTCAAGACGGGTCAACCGTCAGCGCAGCGTCGGTTCAGACGATCAGTGCGTTTGGCTGTGGGGGGCCGCGCGAGGTGGGACTGGCAATCAGCCGCGCGAGCGCAGCCGCCTGCTCAACCGGCATCAAAACGACGCCAGGTCCGAAATCAACGGCCAGAACGGTGGGACAAGGCGGCGGGACGTTTGCGCCGGCCATGGCCAAGCAGGCATCGCAGAAGGTGAGCTTGCCCGGAGGAGCCTTGTCCGAGCCGTCGCCCAAGCCAAAGCAGATCACCGGCACTGTGCCGTCCGGCAGCGTGTAGGCGGACATGTCCGGCTTGGCGTTGGCGTTGGCGAACGCATGATGATGGGCAAACCCCATCACGGTGGCGGACAGCGCGTAAAGCACCACCAGCCAGACCCGCATCATTTCCGCCAAGGCGCGCCCAAATGCCATGTCAGGCTGATATGCCCCTCTTGATCCCCGCACAATCAGCCTTTTGGCCGCAGCGTGAGAGTGAGCCAGGATCGTGCTGTCGCGCGACAGCCTGGCATTACGAAGCGATGCAGCCCGAAGGATCGGTTTCCCGTCACTCCCACTCGATCGTGCCGGGAGGCTTTGAGGTCACGTCATAGACGACGCGGTTGATGCCCTTGACTTCATTGACGATACGGGTCGCCACGCGGCCAAGAAACGCCATGTCAAACGGGAAGAAGTCCGCCGTCATACCGTCTGTGGAGGTGACAGCGCGCAAACCGCAGACATGGTCGTAGGTCCGGCCATCACCCATGACGCCGACGGTCTTGACCGGCAGCAGCACGGCGAAGGCCTGCCAGATCGTGTCATAAAGGCCTGCCTTGCGGATTTCGTCGAGATAGATCGCATCGGCCTTGCGCAGGATGTCGAGCTTGTCGCGTGAAACCGCGCCGGGGATCCTGATCGCGAGACCGGGCCCGGGGAACGGGTGGCGACCGACA
>JAIYEB010000388.1 GCA_027487195.1 Hyphomicrobiales bacterium
AGGCGCTTGATCGCATGTCGCGCGAGCTTGCGGCTGTGAAGGACATCACCGAGACCGAAGCGGTCAAGGAAATCGAGAGCTATCTCCAGAAGGGCCCGAAGCGCACCAAGGCAGCCGATGCCGAGGAAGCCGAGGACGAGCAGGAAGAAGCTGCGTAAGCTGCAGCCGTTCCACACTCTGGACGCAGAAAAGCCCGGCCTTGTGCCGGGCTTTTTCGTTCGCTCCGTTGCCATACCTAAGCCCTTAAGGCCCTTGAAATTGCATTGGCGTCGCGCAACGCTTCCTTGGTGTCGTGAAACGCCAAGGTTTAACTGCTGCAAGAGGGGTGCGACGTGGGTAGCTGGGTCCGTGGTGGATTGATCTATGGTGTCATTGGTGTCTCGATTGGCACTATCCTGGCAGCTGCGCGAACCCTTGTACTTGTTCCGCTCTTCGGGGACATGCCCGGATATCTGATCGAACTGGCTCTAGCGTCGATTGCGGTGGTGATTTCAGGCCTCTGGCTGATGCGGGAACTTGGGAGCTGGACCACAAATTCCGCTCTTTACTTTGGTGTTCTCGGCGCCGCGACGACCTTGCTGATCGGGGCGGCGATGAACTTTCTTGTCCTGGGCTTGAGTTTGGCCGAGTCCCTGCAGGTTGCGTCCATGACGCACGGGATTGTTTTCCCGTTCGCGCTGGCCGCCATGGCAATGGCACCGAGCGTGTTGACCCAGCGAGCCTGACAAAGGGCTTTTCCCTTTGTGACACGGTACCAAAGCCCCAGGAAGCTGAGGGGTCTGGGATCGCCAAGCCTTAGAGCGCGTTTCATCCGCTCCGCAAACTCCGGGAATGGGAGCCGCTACGTTCGCTCCCGCCCCTCGGCCATGCGTGCTTCAAGAAGCAGTCCTAGGGCTGACAGCGCCCAGCACAACACCCAGTAGATCGCGCCGGCAAAGACATAGGCTTCGACCTGGAAGCCTACCCAGGTTGGATCGGCGAGCGCGGCCTGGGCAATGCCGAGAAGATCGAAGATCGAGACGACAAGCACAAGACTCGTGTTCTTCAGGAGCGCGATGGTCTCATTTGTCAAAGCCGGCAGCGCAATGCGCGTCGCCTGAGGCAGGATGATGAAGGCTGTCGTGCGCCAGTGCCCGAGACCGAGCGCAGCCGACGCCTCGGCCTGGCCGCCCGGAACAGCCTGCAGACCGCCCCGAAACGCTTCGGCCATGTAGGCTGCAATCACCAGGCCAAGCCCAATGATGGCGCGCGCCAGCCTGTCGACACCCACGCCGGAAGGCATGATCAGCGGAAGCAGAAGTGACGCGAGGAAGATCACGGTCAGGATCGGCACACCACGCCAGAACTCGATGAAGATGATCGAGAGCAGGCGCAGGAAAGGCAGGCGTGAGCGCCGCCCCAGCGCGAGGATGACCGCCAGCGGGAGCGCAATCAGCGCTGCATAGTAGGTCAGAACCAGGGTCAGCATCAGCCCGCCCCATTGCCGCGTTTCGATCTCGCGAAGACCAAACCCGCCATAGAGCAGCCACAGGCCGAGGAATGGCAGGACGATGACACCCACAAGCGCGATCAAACCGCGCCGGGGCGTTCCCCGCATCAGGACAGCCAACCCCCAGGTCAGAACAAGCGCGCCAAACAGGTTGGGCCGCCAACGCTCCGGCTCGGGATAGAAACCGTACATGAACTGCCCAAAACGCGCCTTGATGAAGACCCAGCAGGCCCCGCCAGGCGAACAATCCGCACGCGTTGAACCCGACCAGGATGCATTCGCAATCGCCCAGATCAGCAGCGGCTGCAGGATGACGCCAAGGCCCAGAAGCACCGCGATTGAAATGGCGCTGTCCAGCGGTGTCGCGAACAGCCGCGCGCGCCAGAGCGACCAGCCACGCAGTGCGATGGGCGCGCTCATCGCGTCACCAGAGCCACGCGGGCATTGTACCAGTTCATGAACGCCGAGACGGCAAGCCCGATAGCCAGATAGATCGCAAGTGTGATCGCGATGATTTCAACGGCCTGGCCGGTCGCCACGAGCGCGGAGCCCATGAACAGGGACACAACCTCGGGATAGGCGATGGCTGCGCCGAACGAGGAGTTTTTCAACACGTTGAGATATTGGCTCGTCATCGGGGGCACGATCACGCGCAGCGCCAGCGGCACCGTGACAAGTCGCAGCGTGGTCATGGGCGACAGGCCAAGTGCGCGCGCAGCCTCGAGCTGGCCCTTGGGTACTGATGCGATGCCACCGCGCACGATTTCCGCAATGAACCCAGCCGTGTAGGTCACAAGGGCCAGGAAAAGGGCAACGAACTCGGGCACGAGTACGAAGCCGCCACGGAAATTGAAGCCACGAAGCTGAGGGATATCCCAGGTCGACATCAGCGTGGCGAAGCTGAGTGCGCCTAAAGGAAACAACACCAGCAACACCGCGCCAATGACGCCCATGGGAAGGCCTTGACCTGTTGCGTCGCGGCGCTTTTTCGAAACCAGAGCGAGCACAACGTGGGCGGCGATGGAAAGCGTAACGGCAAGGAGCGCCAGCCGCATCAGCGCCCCATCGACCGGAACGGGGATTGTAAAGCCCCGGTTGTTCAGCGCCGAGATGCCAAAGAAGATGAAACTGTCCCTTGGGCCTGGCAGTGCAGCCAGAACCCCGCCGTACATGAAGAACACAAACACAAGCAGCGGAATGTTGCGCACGATCTCGACGTAGACGCCCGCAACCGTTGCGATCAGCCAATGGCGGGACAGGCGCGCGAGCCCGATCAGGAAGCCCAACAGGGTGGCGGCCACAATCGACAGCAGGGACACGACAATCGTGTTGACCACGCCAACGACCAAGAGGTCGTAGATCGAGGAGCGCGCTGTGTAGTCCGTCAGGACAAATGCCACCTCGATCCCGGATGTCCGCCCGAGAAAGTCAAATCCAGACGCAATTCCGGCCTGACGCAGGTTTGCCGAAGCGTTCAGCACAAACCAAACCGTCAGACCAACCAGTATGAGACCCACGCCGACCTGCGAAAGGATATCGCGGACGCGCCTATCCCTCCACAGCGCAAGCATAGTGCCCTGACCTCAACCGCTGACCCGGCCCGGGCTCACTGGAACGGTGGCGTGAAGAGGAGGCCCCCTTTGGTCCAGAGCTGGTTGACGCCCCGCTCAAGTCCAAGTGCAGAGCCACGGCCAACAGTGCGCTCGTAGCTTTCGCCATAGTTGCCGACAGCCTTGATCACATTGACCATCCAGTCGTTGCCAAGGCCGAGCATCTGGCCGAAGTTTCCATCAGCCCCAAGCAGGCGACGGATCTCGGCATTGCGCGAGGTGGTGCGCATTTGATCGACATTGGCTGACGTCACGCCCAGGTTCTCAGCCGCAATCATGCCATTGAGCGTCCAGCGGACGATCGCCTGCCAGCGCTCATCGCCCCAGCGGGTCACAGGGCCCTGCGGGTCGTTTGAAATGAGCTCGGTCATAACGACATGGTCGTTTGGCGCGCGCAGCTTGGCGCGCTGGCCAGCGAGCGCACCGACGCCTGCGGTGTAGGCATCGCAGCGGCCGGAATCATAGGCCGAGATCGCATCATCGTTGCGCTGGAAATTGATGATCGTGACCTTGAGGTTGCGCTCGGCGAACCAGTCCGCTGCCTGGCGCTCTTCGGTCGAGCCAGCCGCCACGCAAACGGTTGCACCATCAAGCTCGGCAGGCTTCGTGACGCGGGCGGCGCGACGCACGATGAAGGTCTGGCCTTCATAGAAGTTGATGCCGACGAAGTTCACGCCAAGCGTAGCATTGCGCGAGAATGTAATGGTCGTGTTGCGCGACAGGAGATCCACCTGACCGGACTGCAGCACTGCCCAGCGCTGCTGAACCGTCGTTGGGGTATAGCGAACCTTGGTCGGGTCGCCGAAGATTGCAGCGGCAAGGCCTCTGCAGAAGTCGACATCAAGGCCGGCCCACTCGCCACGATCATTGGCAAACGAAAAGCCGGGAAGGCCAATATGGACGCCGCATTCAAGATGTCCGCGTGCGCGGACGGCGTCGAGTGTTGGCGATGGAGCCAGCGACTGTGCGCCGGCGGGTAATGTCATGGCTGCAACGAACGCCGCTGCGAACCGCACTCTCGTCTTCATGCTGATGCCCCCGTCGTTTTCCAGGCAATCCTCCGGGCGTTTGTCGCCAGAGTTTATTGGCCTTGGAAATCAGGTGTAGGACGCGCGCCAGCAACCCCTATGGTCAAGCACAGGAAACCACGTAGACCAAATTGGTCTCGCGGTTCCTTTCAAAACACACGGCAAAGAACACTTCTTTCATCGAGAGAAAGCGCGCTCTCATACTTTGTTCCAAGCAAAGGCGGGTGCGCAAAACCGGATGCCGCTTTTGCGCAACCTCACCTAGCGGCAGACGCGGACCGGACGCACGACGTAGATGCCCCGGCGCTGATTGAAGCGCTGGACATAAACCGTGCGGCAGAACGGGCGATAGATCGGTCGGGCGTAGACCGGCCGATAGAAGGCTCTGCGCGGGCGCACATTGCGGTAGACGATGCGGCGCTGACGATAGACCCTGCGGTATTGCACGTCTGTCGGCAGGAGCTGTTCCTGGACCGCACCGCGCACGGCGGGTACCGCACTCGTCCACGGCAAGGCACCTGCAGGAACAACGAACAGGCCCAGCACCAGTGCTGCGCAGGCCAGAACCGACCTGACGTACGGCTTCAGTTGGTGTTCAATCATGGCACGTCTCCCCAAAATGCGAACGGGGCCGAAGCGGCCCCGATGCGCAACTGATGACCCAAACATCCGGACAGAATGCTGGACAAAGGCTTTGGCGGGTTGCGACCCGTCCAGTTCGGACCGTAAGCGACAGGTCCTTGAACTGTGTTGAGGTGAAGCGGTCCATTCGGCAGCGGGTCATGGGCCGGGGCAAAGCCATGACCATGGACAGGCGCTCTGCCCGTCAACTGGGTCGATAAGGTCTTACCCATCATGCGTACTCACTTGCGATTGCGGGGCCGCAATGGCCCCGCCTCGGTATCAACTAATGGCAGACCCTAACAGGGCGCCGGACGAAGCCACCCCAACGGTTGGACCAGCGCTCGACGATAACAGTCCGGCACACCGGACCAAAATGGGCAGAGGGGCCCCAGCCAGACCCATAATACATGTTTCGGCGCGGGACGTGATACACGGGTCGACCATAGCCATAGCCGTGGCCAAAGCCGGGTTGGATGAAGACCGGGCGCGGGCGGTGATGGTAACCCGGGTGACCGCCCCAGCCGCCGCCGAACCCCTGGCTGACGCCAAACGAGAAGCTCACGCTTTGGGCAGAAGCCGGTGCGGGGGCAAGCGCAAGCCCGGCAGTTCCAAGAGCAG
>JAIYEB010000060.1 GCA_027487195.1 Hyphomicrobiales bacterium
CAGCTCGTCGGGGATCGTCAGCATGTACTGGCGCAGGAGGAACACGCCGGTCGGCGTCGCGACCGCGGGTATGATCACGCCCCAGAGCGAGTTCAGCATGCCCAGCGATTGCACGGTGATGAAGAGGGGCACGAGGATCACGGTCGGCGGGATCAACAACGTCGCGACGATCACGAGCACCATCGCGTCGCGTCCCTTGAACTTGTATTTCGAGAGCGCGAACGCCGCCATGGCGTTGATCACGAGCGTGATCAGGGTGGCGATGGTCGTCACGAAGATCGAGTTCCAGAAATACAGCGTGAAATTGAACGTGCGCGTTTGGGCCGAGCCCAGGGTCGGTTCGGTGTAGTTCTCGAGCCGGGGACGCATCTCCTCCTTGGGCTGGAGGCGCGCGCGCGGCACCTGCAGCTGCGCGGTCGGATTCGAGAGTTCGGCGACCAGCGCGTTCACGCCCCGAGGCCCAATGAAGGCGACGTCGGCGGTCGAGCCGTCGTCTTTCGTCCAGACGAACACGCCGAGATCGCGGGGGATGCTGGGCAGACGCGTCATCACCTGCTCGTAGGGCAGGAGGCGCGGGTCGTTCTGCACCAGCGCGCGCTGGGACTTGAACGAGGACGCGAACATCCACATCACAGGCAGGAGCACCAGCGCGACCCCGATCGCGAGGTAGGCGTAGGCGAGCCAGTCGGTCCAGTCGGGTCCGTTCCGCCCACGCGTGCGGCAGAGAAAACGGCCAACGTCGGTCACGGTCACGGCCATTTCAGCCAGCCTTCTTGCGCGAGAGGGCGAGCTGGCCGAGCGTGAGCACGAGGATTAGGCCCGCGACCAGGATCGAGGAGGCGGCTGCGACACCGTAACGTTTGGCATCGCCCGTGAAAGCGGTCTCGTAGATGTGCTGGATGATCATCTTGGTGGCCTGGCCCGGCCCACCACCGGTGAGGACGTAGACCTCGTCGAAAACCTGGAAGGCCTTGATCAGCGACAGCACCAGCACGACCAGCATGGTTGGCATCAGCAGCGGCAGCGTGATGCGCCAGAACATCCGGGATTTCGACGTGCCATCCATCGCGGCGGCCTCGTAGAGGTCTTTCGGGATGGCCTGCAGGCCGGCGAGCAGAATCAGCATGTAGAAGCCGACATGCGCCCAAGTGTAGACGAACACTACCCAAAACATGGGCCAGACCGAGTTGGTCTCGACTAACCAATTGACCGGACGGTAGGGTTCGAAGGCGAGGGCCCCGGTAGCGCCAAGCCAGGCACCGAGGCCCGCGCCGATCGCGCAGACAGCGATCTTGGCGGCGAGTGGCGCGAACCGCCCGGCGATCCCCGTCGCGAGCGCGAGGAGACCGAATCCCACGAGCGCGCCGAGGCCCGCGTGGAGGGGGGGCGCGAATGGCGTGGCGAGGAACGCGTTCCAGTTCGCGGTCATGTCGGCCAAGAGCACGTTAAGGATGCCGCGGCGCTTCAGCACCCAATCCCAGATGATGCCGACGACGACCGGCGACAGCATCACAGGGTAGAAGTAGATCGCGCGCCAGAACCCGCGCGCCCGGATTTCGCGGTTCAGAACGAGCGCGGTCACTAGCGCGAACAGCACCATGATCGGCACCTGGAACAGCGCGAACAACAGCGTGTTCCACATGCCCGTCCAGAACGAGAAGCCCGCCACCGAACAGGTGCGCGGCACGAAGATAGTCTCGCAGGCGAGCAACTCCTGGAAGTTCTGGAGCCCGACGAACGGGCGCTGCGCGAGCAGGGTCGACGAGCCGCCGGTGAACGAGATGTAGACGTTCAGGATCATCGGCCAGAACGAGAACAGGCCGAAAATCAGGAGGTTGGGCAGCAGGAAGACATAGGCCATGCGGTTGGCGCCGACATGGCGCTGGATCGCCCGCATGGGCGCGTCAACGAGGTCGCCGAACTTCGCCCACGCCAGCGCGAAGGGGTTACTTCGCGCCGGAACGCTCGCTCGCGCATCGACGACACTCGTCATGGCGTGAAGCCTTCGGCCGCCGTCACTGGGTCCGGACGGCGGTCGCGACCTCTTCCGTGATCTTGTTGTAGGCCTCGGCCTCCGAGAGCGTGCCCGCTATCGCCTGCGCGACGTAGTTCACGGTGGCGTTGAAGATCGCGACGTTGCGCACGTAGGCCTGCAGCTGGTGCGCGGGCGGGGTGATCTTCGCGAAATCCTCAGTGAACTGTTTCAGTGCAGCGGCGGCAGATGGATGCAGGCCGGTGCCGTAGTTCAGCCCGGCGCGTGCAAGGCCGGCATGGGCCGGGATCTGCACTGTCTGCTCGTAATACGCCCGCAGGATGTCCTCCCGCACGAGGAACGACATGACACGCGCGACCTCGGCCGGATTGCGGGTGTGGCGGAACGCCACCATCGCCGCGCCGCCGGGCATGGCCGAGCAGCCCGCCGTGCCACAGGGCTGCGGGGGCACGACCCACTCGAACTTGTCGCCGATATCCTGCTGGTAGCGCTGGATCATCCAGGAACCGGCGATATGCATCACGGCGTCGCCGTTGATGAACATGTCGCCGCCGTTGCGCCAGCGCGAGCCGGCGGCGCCCGGCCAGATGTCCTGCGGCATGGCACGCTCGCGATGCCACTGGATCATCCGCTGGGCGGCGAGGCGGAAGCCGTCGTCGACGAC
>JAIYEB010000139.1 GCA_027487195.1 Hyphomicrobiales bacterium
AGTGAACAGCCGCTGATGAGTTCAGAGGGTTTGTCGAAATCGTTCGGTGGACGGCTTGCCTGCCGGAACATCGGGTTTGAACTCCATGAAGGCGAGGTTCTCGCCATCGTCGGAGAATCTGGGTCCGGAAAGTCCACCCTCCTGAAGCTGTTGTCGGGGCAGCTCGCTCCTGATGGTGGGCGGGTGCTCTACCGCATGCGCGATGGTGTCACACGGAACGTTCTTGGGCTGAGTGAAGCCGAGCGCCGCTTCCTGTTTCGAACGGACTGGGGCTTTGTGCACCAGGATGCGACGGCTGGTCTCAGGATGGGTGTATCGGCCGGCGCGAACGTCGGCGAACGCCTGATGGCCGTTGGCCAGCGCCACTATGGCGACCTGCGTGCCAGCGGCCTTGACTGGCTTCAGCGTGTCGAGATCGATGGCGAGCGGATCGATGACAGGCCGAGCGCATTTTCGGGCGGCATGCGCCAGCGGCTTCAGATCGCGCGCAACCTGGTCACGAACCCCAGGCTTATCTTCATGGATGAGCCAACCGGCGGGCTTGATGTCTCGGTTCAGGCGCGCCTCCTCGATCTCCTGCGCGGTCTTGTTGCTGAACTGGGGCTGGCTGCGATTGTGGTCACCCATGATCTTGCGGTCGCCCGCCTTCTGTCCCACCGCATCCTCGTCATGAAGGACGGCCGCGTGATCGAGACGGGCCTGACGGATCAGGTGCTTGACGATCCGCGCGAGCCCTACACCCAGCTTCTTGTTGCATCGATCCTCCAGCCATGAGCGCACAAGCCTTGTCCCATCAGCCCGTCCTGTCCGTTCATGGCGTTGCAAAGCAGTTCGTGATGCATCTGCGCGGCGGCCTTACGATCCCGGTGGTCGAGGGTGTCCGGTTTGAGGTTGAAGCCGGAGAGTGCGTGGTTCTCGGCGGGCCATCAGGTGCCGGGAAATCGTCGCTCCTGAAAATGGTCTACGGCAACTATCGCGTGGATGCCGGGTCGATCAACATCGCGACGCCGGATGGGCCGGTGGATCTTGCAACCGCAACCCCGCGCGCGATCCTGGCGCTGCGCCGCCACACCATGGGCTACGTCTCGCAGTTTCTGCGGGCTGTTCCGCGCGTGTCAGCCCTTGATGTTGTGGCTGAGGCGGGCGTGGCGCATGGCCAGTCAAAGGCCGATGCACGGCACAAGGCGGGCGAGGCACTTCAGCGGCTCAACGTGCCCGAACGACTGTGGGAGCTTCCACCTGCGACCTTCTCAGGCGGCGAGCAGCAGCGCGTCAACATTGCGCGCGGCTTTCTCGTTGATGTCCCGCTGTTGCTTCTTGACGAGCCCACGGCCTCTCTTGATGCGAAAAATCGCGCGGTCGTCGTCGACATCATCAAGGAAAAGAAAGCGCGCGGAATTGCCATCCTCGGCATTTTTCACGACGAGGATGTCCGTGACGCGGTTGCCGACCGCGTGCTCGATGTCACGCATTTCTCCACGCCCACATCGATTGGAACTGCAGCATGAACGCGACCGCACCCGCAAAGGTTCAAGGCGAGGCTGTTGTGGTCTTTTCGCGCCGTGTCGTGTGCGCAAACGATGTCATGGCCGCCACCATCATCGTCGAGGGCGACCGGATTGTTGCCATTGAACCGGAACGTCAGATCCCCGGCGCTGTGGACTTCGGCGAGGACGTGCTGGTTCCAGGCCTTGTCGAGCTGCACACGGACCATCTCGAGCCACATGTCCAGCCAAGGCCGAAGGTGCACTGGAACCCGTTCTCAGCCGTGTTTGCCTATGATGCCCAGGTCGCTTCAGCGGGCATGACCACGGTTTTCGATTGCTTGCGAGCTGGAATGGAACCCAGCGGGCGACCTGTCATGGACGAGCTCATGGAGATTGGCGAGGCCCTCGCGACAGCGAAGGAGACCGGTCTTCTGCGCGCCGAGCACCACACCCATTTGCGCTGCGAAATCACGTCAAACGGCGTCCTTGAGGAAGCGGCTCTCGTGCTTGAGCGTTTTGACGTCAAGATCCTGTCACTGATGGATCACACGCCGGGCGCACGGCAGTTTCGCGACATCCAGAAGTTGCGCGACTACTACAAGGGCAAGCGCCGCATGGATGATCACGACCTTGATCGCTTCTTTGCCGAGCGTATGGCGCTTTATGCCGAGAACCACGATCGCCATCGTGCTGAGCTCGTGGCCATGGCGCGGGCCAATCAGGTAGCCCTGGCAAGCCACGATGACACAACGCTTGATCATGTCGCGGACTCCATTGCCGATTCTGTTGCCATTGCGGAGTTTCCGACCACTATTGAAGCTGCTGAGGCGTCTCATCGCGCCGGCCTGAAGGTTTTGATGGGCGCGCCGAACGTTGTGCGGGGCGGCTCGCACTCCGGGAACGTCTCGGCGCGTGAACTTGCAGAAGCCGGGCTGCTTGATGTGCTGTCTTCGGACTATGTGCCAATCAGCTTGATGGAGGGCGCATTCATGCTGGCTGGCATGACAGGCGTTGGGGGGCTGGCAGGCGCAATCCGGACTGTGACGAAAACGCCGGCGGAGGCTGTTGGCATGCATGATCGCGGCGAGATCGCGGTTGGAAAGCGCGCCGATCTCGTGCGCGTAGCGCTGTTTGGCGATCGCCCTGTCGTGCGCCATGTCTGGCGCGAGGGGAAACGGGTCGTATGACGCAGCCCGCCCTGGAAGAAGACCCGGCCGGGCATCTCGTTCTCGTCGTCGGGCCAAGCGGTGCCGGCAAGGACAGCATTATTGACGGTGCGCGCACACGCCTTGTGGGAACGCCGGGGCTCGTCTTTGTCCGCCGTGTTGTCACGCGTCCTTCAACGCGTTTTGAAGACAACATCGAAAGCACCGAGCTCGATTTCGCCCGCGATCAGGCTGCAGGGGCGTTTGCTTTCACGTGGGATGCGCATGGCCATTTCTATGGCGTGCCACAGCAGATCGCGCATGACATCCGGCTTGGCCATACCGTGATCGTGAACGTCTCGCGGAGCATCATTGCGGACGCGCGCAAGCAGTTCAGCCACGTCACGGTTGTCGCCGTTACAGCGCCGCATGAGATCCTGCAGCAGCGTATTGCCGCGCGCGGACGCATCAGCGATGGCGCCTCAACGGAGCGAGCCCATCGCGTGTTCGATGAGCGCCCTGATGTGATCATCACCAACGATGGAACCCTCGATGATGCAGTTTCAAAGTTCGTGTCGGTGGTGACCTCCCGGCAGGCAAAGCCGGTTGCAAATGGACGTTCTGAACGAGAAGGCGCGGTTGGCGCGCTCTGAACAACGCGGTGCTGGGCGGCGTTGACCGCCAATCAGCTAAAGCCGTCTTCTGCCGACGTCTGAAGCAATCACTTGCTGAACGAGATCGACGTCGAATTGCAAAGACGCTTCACGCGGCCCTGCATTGGCCAA
>JAIYEB010000165.1 GCA_027487195.1 Hyphomicrobiales bacterium
CTGACAAAGGAGGAGTTCGCACCGTTTTCGAGAAGGCGGCGCACAAGATAGGCGAGCAGATCCTGGTGCCCGCCAACCGGAGCGTAGGTGCGGCAGGCATAGCGCTGATCGTCCGCCAGCAATGCGGCGTAGCTGGCCTCGCCCATGCCATGCAGGCGCTGGAACTCGTAACCCTCAGGACCACCTGCCAGTTCGGCGATGGTTGCGATGGTGAGCGCGTTATGGGTTGCAAACTGCGGGTAGAGAACGGGTCTGAGATCCAGGAGCTTCCTGGCGCATGCGATGTAGTTGAGGTCAGTCATCGCCTTCCTGGTAAAGACGGGATAGCCGTCGAGACCGCGCTCCTGCGCGCGCTTGATCTCGCTGTCCCAGTAGGCGCCTTTGACAAGGCGCACCATGAATGTGCGCTGGTGCAGACGGGCCAGTTCGGCAATGTGGTCGATGACGGCCATCGAGCGCTTCTGGTAGGCCTGAATCGCCAGTCCGAAACCGCTCCAACCCGCAAGCGAAGCATCCGCCACCACAGCGTCGATGACATCAAGCGAGAGTTCCAGCCGGTCGGCCTCCTCGGCATCGACGGTAAAGTTGAGGTCATGCGCCTTAGCCATGCGGGCAAGCGCAATGACTTTGGGCGTCAATTCCGCAAGGACACGGGCGGAGCTCAGCGCATCATAGCGCGGGTGCAAGGCCGAGAGCTTGACAGAAATGCCCGGCCGCCCGGGCAGAGGCTCATTGCCTGCGCGCGCGCCGATGGCTGCAATCGCGTTGGCGTAGGACTGGAAGTAGCGCTCGGCATCCTCCGCTGTGCGCGCACCTTCGCCCAGCATGTCGAATGAGTAGCGAAACGCGCGCGCTGCGCCCGAGCCAGCGCGTTGCAACGCTTCCTCGATGGTCTGGCCCAGCACGAAATGCGAGCCCATGATGCGCATGGCCTGGCGGGTGGCGCCACGCACGGCCGGAACGCCCAGACGCTTGGCGATCTGGCCAAGGATCGTTTCAGGCGTCTCGCCGGGCTGGATGACGCGCGCTGTGATGCCGAGTGCCCAGGCCGATGCCGAGACCAAGAGCGAACTCGATCTTGCCTCGTGATGCGCGAAGTCGGCCTGGCCGAGCTTGTCCTCGATCAGGCGGTCAGCCGTTGCGCTGTCGGGAACGCGCAGCAACGATTCGGCCAGCACCATCAGCGCAAGGCCCTCCTTGGTGGAGAGGGAGTACTCCCGAAGCATCTCCTCGACGCCACCAAGCCCACCGGACTGTGATCGGATGGCCTCAATCAGGCGCGTCGCGGACGCATCAATGCGCGCTTCGCGAGCCTTTGGCAGGCTTGCGCCCGCAAGAAGGCTTTCGGCAAGGACAGCATCGCTGCTGGTGAAGGGGGCGGAAAACACAGGTCCTGCCACGATGTCCCTGACCTCTCTCAAAGCGCACAGATGCCCCGGGTCCGTTGTCCTTGCCTAACGATAGACGAGATCGCGTAGCGCAAGCGAAATCCAGGGCACGTAAGTGATCACCATGAGACAGGAGAACACAACGCCAATGAAGGTAATTGTCGGCGGAATGATCTTGTCGAGAGAGATCCGCGCAACGGCGCAGGCGGCAAACAGGTTGATGCCAAAGGGCGGCGTGATGAACCCGATGGCCAGATTGACGACCATGATGATGCCAAAGTGCACGGGGTCGATCCCGAAGGACTTTGCCACGGGCACAAGGATCGGCGCGAGGACAATGATGGCCGCCGCGCCTTCGATGAACATGCCGATGACGAAAAGCACGAGATTGACGATCAAGAGAAACATGAAGTCCGATCCAATGACCGAGACCATCCATGCTCCGATTGCCGCTGGAGCCCCTTCGCGATTGATCAGGAATGCGAACAGGCCGGCCCAGGCAATGATGAACAGGATCACGACCGAGGATATGACCGACTTTTTCAGGACCGGCATGACATCTGACCATTTCAATTCGCCATGGACGAATTTGCCGATCAGGAACGCATAGAGCACGGCAATTGCAGACGCTTCCGTCGGTGTCACCACGCCGCCATAGATGCCCCCAAGCACCACAACCGGCATCAGAAGAGCCCAGAAGGCGCGCTTGACCGCAACGCCTGGCAAAAGGCCCGTGATGGTATCGGCCTTGCCGTGGCCGGTGACGCGGGCCCAGATCAAAACATAGGCGATGAGGGCAAAGCCGATGAGCAAGCCCGGGCCAAAGCCGGCGATGAACAGTTCACCAATCGAGACATCAGCGGCGACGCCAAACAGGATCATCGGAATTGATGGAGGAATGATCACGCCGAGTTCGGCAGACGTGGCCTGCAACGAGGCTGCCCAGGGCCGGGGATAGCCTGCCGCCACCAGCGCAGGGATCATGATGGCGCCAATGGCAAATGTCGTTGCGGTCGAAGACCCGGAAACGGCAGCAAAGATCATGCAGGCCACGACGCAGGTTGCGGCGAGCCCGCCTTGCGTGTTGCCGACGATGATGCGCGCGACATCGATCAGGCGGCGCGAAATGCCGCCCGTGTCCATCAGGTTCCCGGCCAGAATGAAGAACGGGATCGCAACCAGAGGGAACTTGTCGAGGACAACATAGAGCTGCTGGCCAATAATCACGGGATTGATCGCACCCATGACCTGTATGCCGAATATGGCGGCAAGCCCGATGGACACGGCAATCGGCACGCTGAGCAAAAACAGCGTGCACATGGCGACGATCAGGGAGTGTGACAGCATGGATCAGGTCCCCGTATCGATTTCAGGCGCCGGGGGATCGAGCGCATGCGCAATGACGGCAATGATGGCGAAAGCCGCGCCCACCGGAATGGCGGCAAAGCCCCAGCTCATGGAGACGCCAAGCGTTGGGTTCACGTTGAACTGGGCGCGCATGGTCATCTCCCAGCCATACCAGAACATGTGGCCAAGCAGGATCAGCGTGAGCGCCAGGATGAGGAGTTCAAGTCCGCGGCGATACGGGCCTTTCAGCCAGTTGCGGAGAATGTCGATCGCGACGAGGGCGCCAACGCGAAAAGTCACGGCTGCACCAAGATAGACCATGTAGATGATCGCCATCTGCAGCGCCGGTTCTGACCAGGCGATGGACTGGCGCATGATGTAGCGCATGAAAATCTGGAAGCAGGCGAGCCCGGCGGCAAATGCAAGGCACAAGCAGGCAGCCCAGGTGACCAGTCCGGTTGTGAAGCGGTCCAGCGCCAGAAACGATCGACGGAACACCAGAAGCATCAGACCTGTCCAGAATAGGAGGCTCGGCGGACAGGAAACCTGCCCGCCGAAAGAATGCGCACGACTTATCGCGCTTCGCGGATGCGGCGAATGTTGGCTTCGCCAAGCTCACGGCCAAATTCCGCATAGGCTGGCTCAAGTGCCCGGAGGAAAGCCGGACCATCGAAGGTCTCGGAGATGGTCATGTTACGCTCGCGCAGCGTCGTCAGGCCAGCACGATCCTGCTCGTCTGCCGCGTTGCGCATGATCGGGATGGATTCGCGTGCGGCGGCACGAAGGATTTCCTGGTCAGCAGCCGGCAGGCGACCGAAAACCGACGGGGAAATCACAAACAGCGCTGATGCCACGAGATGGCCCGTCAAGGTGAGGTGACGCTGCACTTCGAAGAAGCGGCTGGCAACGTGAATCGAGATTGGCTGCTCGTTGGCATCGACAAC
>JAIYEB010000299.1 GCA_027487195.1 Hyphomicrobiales bacterium
CAGAACATCGACCATGCGGTCCGTCACCGAGAGGTCCAACGCAATATCGGGGTAGCGCTCGCGAAAGACCGGCAGAACCGGTGCCAGCTGGTGGACCGCAAAGGCAACGCCGATCGATATCTTGATCAGCCCCTGGGGTCGGCCCCGCACTTCGACAATGTCGGCTTCCATCTCATCGATTTCGGCGAGAATTCGCCTCCCGGCAGCGACATAGCGGTCGCCCTCGGATGTGGGCGACAATCGCCGTGTTGTGCGCTCCAGAAGTCTGGTCCCCAGGCGTGACTCAAGCCGGGTCACGGCTTTCGAGATGGCCGAAGGCGTCAGGCCAAGCGCCTCGGCAGCGGCCGAAAAGCTGCCATGGTCCACGACGGCGACAACCAGCGCCAACTCTGACGCACGATCCATTCATGATCTCCATTCACAAGTGATCCTTTAGGAGAAGCATTTATCAGAACAGAGTTCCAAAATAAAACCTCTCCATCGCCTGGATATGACGGCGAACGGAGGCAGACATGACCGAGCCCACCAACATCGTTTCGATTTACATTGAAGCACGCCGCGCCCGCGACCGGGTCATCTCGGACGCATTCGCATTCTCATGGACGTTCCTTCGCACGCTCCTCGCCTACACGCAGAAGCAACCCTTGCCTCGCATGGGCTGATGTCTATACGTTGCCCTCGCTGCGTTGGGCTGCTAGCTCTGCCGGCCCGGCGCGCAAGGTGCCGACACTGATGCGAGGTGGAAATGGCGCGTTTTGCATTGATAGGGGCTGCCGGCTACATCGCGCCGCGCCATATGCGGGCCATGAAAGCCGTCGGTGGCGACCTTGTTGTGGCCTATGATCCAAACGATTCCGTTGGTGTCATAGACAGCCACTTCCCCGACGCGCATTTCTTCACCGAGTTCGAGCGCTTCGACCGCCATGTCGACAAGCTTCGTCGCTCGAGCGCGCCTGTGACCCATATGGCGATCTGCTCGCCGAATTACCTCCACGATGCCCATTGTCGCTTTGCGCTCAGGGCGGGTTCGGACGCGATCTGCGAAAAGCCGCTGGTGCTCAATCCGTGGAACCTCGACGGCCTTGCCGAGATGGAACACGAGACCGGCCGCAAGATCTCGACCATTCTCCAGCTGCGCCTGCACCCGACAATCCAGGCTCTCAAGGCGCGCATTGCGGCAGACCCGCGAACCGACCACGAGATCGAACTGACCTACATCACCTCGCGTGGTCGCTGGTATCACGCCTCATGGAAGGCCGATGAGGGCAAGTCCGGCGGAATTGCCACCAACATTGGCGTGCACTTCTTTGACATGATGATCGACGTGTTCGGCCCGGTTCAGTCGCAGGAACTGCACCACTACGCGCCAACGCGGGGTGCAGGCGTCGTCCAGCTCGAGAAGGCGCGCGTGCGCTGGTTCATGTCCATTGACCGCGCGGACCTGCCGGCCAACCGGCGCGAGGGCCAGACAACCTGGCGCTCGATCACGATCGACGGCGAGGAACTCGAGTTCTCCGAGGGCTTCACGGACCTCCACACCCGCTCTTACGAAGAGATTCTCGCCGGGCGTGGCTACGGTGTCGATGATGTCCGCGCCTCGGTGGAGCTTGTGTCAAAGCTTCGCAATCTGCCTGTGATTGCGTCGAAGGCCTCCCACCCCGCGATCGACCGAACCGGGGCATGACGCGCGGCAGCCCCGAAATGCGCGAGGATCAACGCTTTCCCGGCGTTTTGATCCATGAAAGCGCCTATGTCGACGCCGGCGTTGACATTGGCCCGGACAGCCGCATCTGGCATTTCGCCCATGTCCTGGGAGAGGTGAGCATTGGCCCGCGTTGCAGCATTGGCCAGAACGTCATGATCGGGCCAAGGGTCCGGGTTGGCGCGGGCTGCAAGATCCAGAACAATGTGGCGCTCTATGAAGGCGTCACGCTGGAAGATGATGTGTTCTGCGGCCCTTCGGCTGTGTTTACGAATGTGCTGAACCCGCGTGCGGCTGTCTCGCGCAAATCCGAGTTTCGACAGACGCTGGTGCGGCGCGGAGCCACCATCGGAGCGAACGCCACGATCGTGTGCGGGGTTACGCTGGGAGCCTACTGCTTTATTGCAGCCGGCGCCGTGGTGACCCGGAACGTGCCGACGCACGCGCTGATGGTCGGCACACCGGCCCGGCAGACGGGCTGGATGAGCCGGCATGGCGAGAAGCTCGGGCCAGACCTCGCTTGCCCTGTAACGGGCGAGCGCTACACGACAACAGCTGAAGGGCTTACGCCCGCCGCGTGAACTCTGCCGCAAGTTCCAGATGGGATGACCAGAGGAACTGGTCGACGGGCGTGACCTTGCCAAGAACCCAGCCGCGATTGACGAGACTGCGGGCATCGCGCGCGAAACTTGCAGGATCGCACGAAATGTAGACCAGCCGCCCAAGCTGCGCCTCGGCCAACATGGCTGTCTGCGCTGATGCGCCCTGTCTTGGCGGATCAAGGATGGCGCCATCAAAGCGCTTGAGATCAAGAACCGACAGGGGCGAGCGAAACAGATCGCGCACCTCGGTGCTGACCGGCTTCAGGCCCTGAGCGTTTCGCCTGGCACGATCAAGCGCTGCGATGGCCGCCTTGTCGCCTTCGACCGCATGCACACTCGATTGGCGCGCCAGACGCAGCGTAAAAGCGCCTGAGCCGGAGAACAGATCAACAAGCTTTTTGGCGCCCTTGAGATGATGCAACGCGATCCCGGCGAGTGCACTTTCGGCTTCGGCAACGGCCTGAACAAAGCCGCCGGCCGGCGGCACCAGCCCGACGCCGTCAATATCCAGGAACGGGCTGCGATACTCCGCAACCACATCGCCAGCGACCGTCAGCCGGGCAAGGCCAAGCGCGCGCGCAGCCTCGGCAAGGTGCACCTGATCCTTGACGCCTGGACCAGAGACCGCGACATCAAGCCCGGCTGTCGTCGACAGGATGGTCACGTCCCGCTCGCCCTTCTGGGGCGCGAGGGAAGCCAGAAGCCTGGTCAGGCCAGGCAGTACGGCAAGGATTTCAGGCGACGTGACCTTGCACCCTTCGATGGTGTGAACTGTTCGGTCGCGCTGGGCATGAAAGCCGAGGATGGCGTTGCGCTCTTTTGAGCGCGACAGCGCGAGCGTGACCCTGCGCCGGCTGGACGGTGGAACCCGGATCATCGGGGCAATCTCTGCCTCCAGGCGCACGCTCTTCAGTGCTGATGTCAAAATGCCCAGCTTCCAGCTGACATAAAGATCATCAGAGGCATGCTGGAGCGCGCAAGCGCCACAAACACCGGCATGAATGCAGGGAGGCTCAACGCGTTCTGCGGAGGGCTGAAGCACATCGTAAAGGCGCGGGCGCTCACCGGGGCCTGAAACAAGCACGGTTTCGCCCGGCAAGGCCCCGGCTACAAAAACCGAGGATCCTTCATGGTTTGCCACCCCGTCGCCGCGATGGCCAAGGCTCTCGATCAGCAGCTTTCGCGGCGCAGTGTCATGGAACAATACAGTCACAACGTCGACATGGCTGGAAATCAACGAACTTGCAACGAATTCGACCGAATCCGTGGGGAGGTTTTTTAACTCACGACCGATATGGTCATGTCTAACGAAGGTCAGTTGTTTGTGAGAGTACCATGACCGATACACTGCGTCCGCGAGTAAAATATGTGATTGGCCCCGATGGGAGCCCGCTCACGATTTCTGATTTGCCGCCAGGCAACACCCGTCGCTGGGTGATCCGGCGCAAGGCCGAGGTTGTCGCTGCCGTGCGCGGCGGCCTGCTCTCGATCGAGGACGCCTGCCGGCGCTACTCGCTCACCGTCGAAGAATTCATGAATTGGCAGGCCTCGATCGACCGTCACGGTCTCGCTGGTCTTCGCACCACCCGTATTCAGCAGTACCGCACGGTCTGACACGAAACACCGCCCGCGAAGCGGAACTTTGAGAAGCGCCGGTCCGCGAGGGCCGGCGTTTTTTTATGCCCTCATTTTCAGGCCCCGAACCGGTCCAGTCTCAGTTCCGACAGGTTGAACGGGCTTTGGCCCTTCGTGACAAGGTCGGC
>JAIYEB010000274.1 GCA_027487195.1 Hyphomicrobiales bacterium
CGCTTCATGGCGATCGTAGACGAAGTAATCGCGCAGCGTGGCGAGTGCTGCATCCTCGATGTTGGTGGAACCAACGATTACTGGCTCGCCAACGAGGAGATGTGGGCCCAGAAACCCGTCCAAATCACTGTCTTGAACCTCGATGCAGACGAAACCTCACATCCGAAGTTGCGACCTGTGACCGGCAACGCCTGCCACATGCAGGAGTTCGAGGATTCATCGTTTGATGTCGCGCACTCGAACTCCGTGATCGAGCATGTTGGTCGCTGGAAAGACCAGAAGGCGATGGCCAACGAGGTTCGCCGGGTTGCCAGCCGCTACTATGTCCAGACACCGAACATGTGGTTCCCGATCGAGCCCCATTGCCGAATGGCATTTATCCATTGGATGCCGCTCCACGTACGCATCTCGATGCTGCAGCGTCGTCCGATCGGATTCTACCCCAAGGCGAATTCAATAGATGAGGCCATGGCCTCTGCGGAAGATGCATGTCTGCTGGATTTCAAGCAGATGCAGGCACTCTTTCCCGATGCGACCATTGAACGCGAGAAGTTCGCACTGATGACGAAGTCACTCGTCGCAGTCCGTTGATCTGACGCTCCAAACTGGGCCCGCTCATCACGCCGGCCTGCCCCTGATCCGATCCCGCGCGGCGCGATGATCTGGCGCGGAGCGGAACGCTTCTGCCATCGCCCGCCACATGAGGTTGCGTTGATAGCCCGGCGGCTGGTCAAGCGGCAGACCCTGGGAGGGCAGATTATCGCAGCGCCTGCGGGTCCAGGTGGCGATATCATCGCCTGCTTGTGGGTTGTTGACCCACATGGCATCCATCGTCCCATGTGGACGCCAGGCAAAGTCCCAGACCATGACATTCACCATGGCCGGCTCATCGAGCATAACGTCCAGGAACCCCTTGGTCACGGCGCCAATATTCGCGATCCGACGATCATCTGCTGCGAAATTTCTGTCATTGACATCAAGCTCGGTGATTTCAAGGAACAGGCCACGCTGGGCAATCTCTGCAATAAACCGGCTGAGCTTGGTCTGGTTGATATCAAACAATGACTCAAGATGAGCTTGCAGCCCGATCCCTTGAATGGGAACGCCGCGGGCGAGGAATTTATCGAGGCAGGCAAGGAAGCGACCACGGCGACGGTCAAAGTAGCCATCACTTGTATCCGCTTCGAGCCCCTCCTCGCACCATACACGCCGGGTCGATGGGTCCAGTTCGCGTACGAGCCTGAAACCACGATCAACATACGTATCGCGCCCTCCATATGCCCTGGAGAATACCGAGCTTGTGCGCGTGACGGGGCGAACTGAGTCTTCATCCCAGCCAAGGATCTCATTCACAACATCCCAGGACCACATCCGCCCCTTGTGCCGGTTCAGCAAAAATCCGATCCATGCATCGATGAACATGTCCGCACCGACGCGCCCTCCTTCGCGAAAGAAGCGCTCGACCACCCATGAGGTGAGAAACATGGGCTCGTGCCAGATCATCGTCGTGCCACGCAGATGCTGCCTGTTGTCGCGCGCAAACTGAACGATCCGGTCACCTGAAACGACCGTTGGTGGGTTGAGCAGGTCGAACTCACGGGGCGATGGCCAGACCGTCTCCGGCTTGTAGCCATTTGTCGACCCGATAATCCTGCACTCTCGCTGAAGTGCGGCTCGAAACGCCTCATGGCGGACAAATGACGGGTCCGGAGCCGCAGCCCCAAACGCCACTCCGACGCGCGCGGCATAGGTCCATAATGGATCAAGGCGCTCGATTGGCCCGGTCAGGGCTGGGACCGGCGCACGGGGAAATGTCCCGTCACCGACGACACGTACGCGGCCATCGGCCTTCACGTGCCGATTTGGATCAACCACGCGCGGCGCGGCAATCGGAACCATATTCCTGTGTCGATCATACCAGGCATTCGCCAGGTAGTCCGCACGGCAGGCTGAAACCGACTGGGCGCTGGCTTCACCAGTAAACCCACCTCCAGCGGCAGCGCCTGCCATTGCGCCCAGAAGCATGCGACGGGTCATATCGTGGTCAGCCATACCTCTGCTCCCTTGTCAGTCGAAAGCAAGTCTGCCGCCAACGCAAGGTCAAAGCAAATACAAGACTGAGTTGTGATAAACGGGCGAGACCCGGCGGCTTGACCATGAAGATACAAAATTTCGTAAAACTTTAACCACGCTGGCAACGTTAACGGAAGATAAATCCAGCGTTGAGACAAAAATCATCGAATTATATGCTATATCTCTGGCACTCGTGGCGGGTCAGGCTCGCCGCAGCGTTCTTGCGTCAGGGTTTTGCACGATGTTTCAAGCGGCAAATGCTACACCATCGCCCGTGCAGATGACGAGCGTCAGCGCTTCAAGCGGCGTGTCACATGTCGCCAGCAGCGCTGCTTTCACCATTCGCGACCTCGTCGATATTCTGCGCCGCAATCTCGTCGTCATCCTCGGAGCCGGCATCCTGCTGGCGGCTACCGCATTCTTTGCGTCCATCACGATGACACCCCGCTTTTCAGCGACGGCGCAGATCCTTGTCGAGCCCGAGAACCTGCGCATCCTTCAAAACGAATTGACCCAGCGCCAGCAAAGTGGCGATGGCGGCATCACAGTGGTGGAAAGCCAGGTGCGCGTTGTCAGCTCCGACAACGTCCTGCGCCGCGTTATCACCGCGCTTGATCTGACCAATGATCGCGAATTCTTCCGTCGTGCCAGCTGGCGGGGCACTGCTATCGAGGGCGTTCTGATTGGTCTTGGCCTTGCGTCGAGCGAGCGCGACCCGATCGTTGCCGTGCTCGATGTGCTTCAGCGCAACCTGCGTGTCAGACGTACCGAGCGTACTTTCGTGATCGATATCACCTACATGTCTGAAGATCGCGACAAGGCCGTTCTGGTCGCAAACGCTGTTGTTCAGGCCTATCTCGACGAGCAGAGCGAGACGCGACAGGAAGCCGCTCGCCGCGCCACAACCTCGCTCTCAGGCCGTCTGGATGAGCTGCGCACCCGGGTCCGTCTGTCCGAAGAGAAGGTGGAGCGTTTTCGCCGTGACAATGACCTTGTCGCGTCCGGTGGCCGTCTGGTCGCCGAGCAACAGCTGAGCGAAGTGAACGCCCAACTGGTCCTGGCTCGCAGTCGTCTTGCGGAAGTGCAGGCCCGCGCGGACCAAACACGCAGCAATGGCGGACGCATTGATCCTTCCGCGAGCCCTGAAGTCCTTCAGTCGCTTGAAGCGCGCCAGATCCGCACCCTGATGACAGATCTTTCGCGTCAGGAAGCCGAACTGATCAGCCGACTTGGGGTTCGCCATCCCCAGGTGATTGACGTCAGAGCCCAGCAGGCGGCGTTGCAGCGCAGAATGGATAGCGAAATCACGCGCATTACCCAGGGCACGCGCAACGAACTTGATCGCGCTATTGCCGCAGAGCGTTCGCTGTCGCGCAGCCTTGAAGCCTTGAAGCGCGAAACGTCCGAGACCAACCAGTCTCAGGTCCAACTGCGCGAACTCGAGCGTGAGGCCGAGGTCAGCCGGACCGTCTATCAGGCCTTCCTCGTCCGGGCTCGCGAAACCAACGAACAAGAGCGGCTGGACACAACGAACACGCGCGTGATTTCGTCGGCAACGCCGGCGCGCCAGCGTTCCTGGCCTCCTGCGCCAACACTGATGGCGCCTGCGGGCCTTATCATGGGTCTTGTTCTGGGAATCGGGCTTGCTGTCGGGCGCGAGGCCATGTCGAAGGTGATCCGGTCCCGCCGCGGCCTACGCCAGGCCATCGGTCCGGTCCCGATCTGGCATCTGCCGGAAGCTGATGGCGGCAAGAAGTCGAGGCGGACCAGTGATCCGAACGATGCAACCCTGCCGATGATCCTGCTGGACAGGCCAGGCTCCGATTTCTCGCGTGAGGTACGCACGCTCTGGACAGAGATTTACGAGGGCTCATCGAGCGATCGTACAAAGACGGTTCTCGTCCTGTCCGCCGAACCAACCCAGGCACGCTCGACACTCGCGCTCAATCTTGCGCTCGCTGCAGGCGGGCTGGGCGCGCGGACATTGCTGGTCGATGCCGACCTCCTGCGCCGCTCGCTGACCGTTGGCCTTGCGGTTGAGACCTGGACCGGCGTCGCCGATGTCCTCAAGGGCCGAAAGACGCTTGCTGAGGCGGTTGTTCGCGATCCGGCAAATGGCGTCGACTTCCTGCCCGCAATCGAAACCGCCGGAAAGGCGCGCGAGAAGGCACCGGATGCACGCGAGGCGCAGGGGCTGATTGCGGCCGTGCAGGACGTCGAGGCCGTTCTTGTCGATGGCGGGCCGATCCTGAATGGACCGGCTGTCCGTGCGTTCGCAGATGTCGTTGATACGATCATCATTGTGGCACATAGCGGATCGACCAATCGCGATGACATCAGCGCGGCTGTGAAAATGCTGGGCCACTCCTCAACCAAGATCCGCGCCGCAGTCCTGATGCCGGAGACCGGCAAAGCATAGTCGCTTGGCGAAAGCCTTGAACGAACATATCGTCTGACGAGGTGCGGCTCACCTCGTGTCAAAAGAGGCACGTATGGCCTGGACGGCAGATCAACCTCAGCAGAGCGTGGTGGCTCAACCAGCCACGGCGCCTGTTTCAGATGTTTCCGACCCGGTCCGCCTCGGCACGCTTGTCGGCGCTCTGGGCCTGATCTGGATTGGCATCGATCCATTTCTGGACCTGTCAGACGTACGCGTCATCCAGGCCACCGAAGAAGGCAGTCTGCTGAAGCAGCTGGTGTTCGTGTCCATGGCAGCTCTTGTCATGGCAATTGGTTGGACGGTGGGTTTGCAGCGGCTGCGCCCAATCCTGTCACCACTCTTTACGGTTCTGCTGGGCTGGCTGGTTATATCAGTCGTGACGTCGGTTGACCCGGGCATCTCGGCGCGCAGGTTTGGTTTCACCGTCGTCGTGATGTTGATTGGTGCGGGGATCCTGATCATTGCGCGGGACATGCGCCAGTTCGCCCAGGCCCTCGGCATCATTGCGATGACAGCGCTTGTCATCAGCTACCTCGGCGTCCTCCTGCTGCCCGATATCTCGATCCACTCCGTTTGGGATGTCAAAGAGCCCGAGCATGACGGGAGCTGGCGCGGCTTGTTTCATCACAAGAACGGCGCAGGCGGCATGACCGTGCTGTTCATCTTCATCGGCATTCTGGTTTCAAGGGTCTGGAACGCGGTTTTTGGCGGTGCGATCATCCTGCTTTCGGCAATCTTCCTGTCGATGACCTGGTCCAAGACGGCCTGGGCCCTGTTTCCCATCGTTCTTGCCGTCTCGTTGATGGTTCCACTGATCAAGCCTCTGTGGATGCGGTTCCTGATGTTCCTTGGACCATTGTTCGCGCTGCACCTTCTGTCTGTTGGCACGGTCGTCTTCCCGCCTGTGAAAGACCTCGTCGCGCTGATCCTGCGCGACACCAGTTTCACGGGCCGAACGGACATCTGGGAGCTGGCGTTCGAGTACATTGCAAAGCGCCCGTGGACTGGAATGGGATTTGCGGCGTTCTGGCAGACCGAAGAAGTCATGTATGCCGCGCGCGAGAAAGCGACCTGGGCAACGGCTGCAAGCTCGGCGCACAATGGTTTCATTGATGTCATGCTGACCGCGGGGATCCCCGGTGTTTTGCTGGCCATTCTCTGGTTTGCCCTGACACCGGTCTGGAAGTTTCAGGCAGCCTATTCCGATCCTGCCTCACGGCCATTGGCCATATTCTTTCTGCAGGTCTGGTTGTTCGTCCTCTACTCGACCTTCACGGAAAGCGTGCTGTTTGACCGGGCGAACTCATTGTGGTTCAGCGCCATGCTCGCCGTCTTCGGGCTTCACATGATGACGGCCTATCGCACCGTGCGCTGACGACCGCGTTCCGCCAGAAGCATGCGGATGATGACAGGACTGTCGACGAGGTAGCGGCGCGCAAGGCGCTTTGGTTCCGACAGGAGCCGATGGAGCCATTCCAGTCCCGCGCGCTGCATCCAGAGCGGTGCCCGTTCTGTCAGCCCCGTTGCAAAATGGAGGGACGCGCCTGCGCAGAGCCCAACACCCCGCGCTCCGGCGGCTCTCGCTGCAAGAGCCAGCATTTCCTGCTGCGGAAATCCGATGCAGAAGAAGGTGAAATCAGCCCTTGTGGCAGCAATCTCTGCCCCGACGCGCGCAATCTCGTCAGGATCCTTCGCAATTCCATATTTCGGGGCGATATAGACACCGTTGATGTGTGGGAAATGGGCGCGAACCGCAGCCTCGACCTCAGCGCCTGCGACCACAAGACAGACCCTGTCCTGTGGCGTCAGCACGCGGGACAGAAGGTGTTCCGTGAGGGTTGATCCCGGCACGACATGCGGCACCGCCAGACCAAGGAGCTTCGCCAGACCGGCTACGACCTTGCTGTCGAGAACAAACAAATCCCCTTGCTGGATAGTCGCCTCGATCCTGGGGTCACGGCTGGCATAGACAAGGCAAGCCGCATTGAGCGGGACCACGACCTGCATCGCATCCCCCATCATGCCAGTCCGGATGTCCTCAACCAGTTCATCGAGGTTTCGGTTGGCAAAGTCATAGCCCAGAAGATTCATGTGTGCGTCCATTTGCCTGGCAAGAGGTACCTCCCCCCAGAAACAGCAGGCTGAGGGAACTGCACGAGCATATGGAAAAACCCGGAAGGTCCGGTTAACTCACCGCAGGGCGCTTCCACAGCCTCAGCCAGACAATGACGCCGAGCGCAGCAAGCGAGAGTGCTGAAACGTCGATGGCCGCGCGGCCCCAAACTGTCAGTCCAGGCGTCTCGATCAGTTTTGCCATCAGTACCAGCGTTCCGACGACCGCAATCATGCCGATCAGCGCCTTGAGGTCGAAAGGCATCTGGAATGTCCTTCGACCATAGACGGCCATGGCCGCGCAGGCGACGCTTTGCCCTGCGACCTGTGACAGCGCTGCGCCGAGTATACCCATCGAAGGGATCAGCAGAACCGATGTCACGATCACAACGAGGACTGCGGCAATCGACACATAGAGCTCGATCGTGGCAGACCCCCTGAAATAAATCACCTGGCCCAGGTAGTAGCTGCGCATCATCAACAACGCGCCGGACAGAACGATCCAGGGCACGACGGGCTCAAGGGCTGCGACAAACTCAGCTCCATACAGTGTCTGCAAAACCAGCCCACCGACCAGAACGAAAAACCCGATGCCGAAGACCGCAACAAATGAAAATAGCCGCGAAGCCATCCTGAGAATGACCCGGGCCTCCTCGTTGCGTCCGGCCGTTGCGTGGCTTTTGGCCAGCGTGACCAAGGCCATCATGAGGCCTTCGCCGATGACGGTGAAACCTTGCCTGATGAAATCGGTTGAGGCTCCATAGGGCCCCAGAGCTTGCGTGCCGAGTTGGGCGGCAAGAATATAACGCTCGGCGAGCGCAGCAATCATGGAAAAGGCCAGCGCCATGGCGAGAGGCAAGGCGTACCGAAAAAAGCCGGAAGCTATTTCACGAGACGGCGCGCCCCCGACAAGGTCAGGCCAGATCCGATACAGGATCGGTGCAACGGCAATGAGGTTCGCCAGGCCAATTGCCATCGCAAGCACGATGGGATCGTTGAATGTCTCAAGGGCGAAAACACC
>JAIYEB010000362.1 GCA_027487195.1 Hyphomicrobiales bacterium
CGCGCGAGACGCCCGTCAACACCGTCAAGGATCGCAGCGAAGATGATGGCTGCCAGCGCCCATTGAAGCTGCCCTTCAAGCGACAGCCGGATCGCTGTGAGGCCTGAGCAAAGCGCAACGACAGTGACAAGATTGGGCGCGAGCACCCGGATCGGCACTTCACGGAGGAACGGGAGGCCTCTGCCGGTGCTCGGGCCTGGTTCGCTGTTGTTGGGATCGCTCATGACAGCCCCTCGATGGCCTTAATCTGTCCTGGTATCGCGCAGCATCTGCGGGCCTTGAAGATCGGCCAGCACGGTTTCGCCGGCCACAGCTGTCTGACCCTGGGCCACCAACGGCAAAACGCCATCGGGCAGATAGACATCAACCCGGCTTCCGAATCGAATGAGCCCCATGCGCCCACCCACAACAACGGCCTCATCCGGCTTCACGAAGCAGACAATGCGTCGTGCAATCAGGCCAGCAATCTGGACCATGCCGATACGCTGGCCATAGCCTTCCACGACAAAACCGTTGCGCTCGTTGTGTTCGGAGGCCTTGTCGAGTTCCGCATTGAAGAATTTGCCAGGCTCATAGGCGATCTTCGTGACCTTTCCTGTGATCGGCGCGCGGTTCACGTGAACGTTGAATACGTTCATGAACACGGAAATCCGCGTCAGCGGCTCAGGTCCAAGCCCAAGTGCTGCTGGCGGCACTGCGCGCCTGATATCGGAGATTTTGCCGTCTGCGGGCGAGATCACGAGGCCTGGCCTGGTCGGTGTCACGCGCGGGGGATCGCGGAAGAACAGCGCACACCAGACGGTCAGCGCGACGCCGACCCAGAACAGGGGCGACCATCCAAGCCAACCAAACACAAGCGTGACGCCACCGAAGATGGCAATGAACGGTGTGCCTTCCTTGTGGATCGGGGGCACTGCGCGGCGGATGGAGTCAAAGATTGTCTCGAGCATCCCCGGCTTTTGAACCAACCCGGCGGGATTGTCACGTGGGACGGCGCATCACAGGTCGTGCGGCTAGATCGCACGCGTGAGCAAAGACCATCCACAACGGGGGGGTGCATTCCGTCTTGGCATGCGCTAACACGCGCCAACCTCATAGAGACATACGCTTCCTTCCCGGTAATCACCGGCTCAGGACGCGCGCGGTGGATCGATATGCCAAAGAGAACAGACCTTAAATCCATTCTCATCATCGGCGCAGGCCCGATTGTTATCGGCCAGGCCTGCGAGTTCGATTACTCCGGCACGCAGGCGATCAAGGCCCTGAAGGCCGAGGGCTATCGCGTCATCCTGGTCAATTCGAATCCGGCCACGATCATGACAGATCCTGATCTGGCGGACGCAACCTACATCGAGCCGATCACGCCGGAAGTCGTTGCCAAGATCATCGAGAAAGAGCGCCCCGACGCAATTCTGCCGACCATGGGTGGGCAAACCGCGCTCAACACCGCGCTGTCACTCAACAAGATGGGCATTCTCGCCAAGTACAATGTCGAGATGATCGGCGCGGATGCGCACGCAATCGACAAGGCAGAGGATCGCGAGCTGTTCAAGCAGGCGATGGCCAAGATCGGGCTTGCAACGCCCATTGGCGAGACGCTGAAGGGCACGCTGCGCCAGAAGACCGACAAGGACGGCAACCCGGTTGCCATCGACGGCCAGCCCATCATGGAGCTGACGCCGGAGAGCTATTCGCGCGCCTTCTCGATTCTCGACAAGGTCGGGCTGCCCTGCGTCATTCGCCCGTCGTTCACCCTTGGTGGCACCGGCGGCGGCATTGCATGGAATCGCTCGGAGTTTCTCGAGGTGGTCGAGCGTGGCATCGAAGCCTCGCCAACCAACGAGGTTTTGATCGAGGAATCCGTCCTGGGCTGGAAAGAGTTCGAGATGGAGGTTGTCCGCGACAGGAAGGACAACTGCATCATCGTCTGCTCGATCGAGAACCTCGACCCCATGGGAGTGCACACCGGGGATTCCATTACGGTCGCGCCAGCGCTGACGCTGACCGACAAGGAATACCAGATCATGCGGGACGCATCGATTGCGGTGCTGCGCGAGATCGGTGTCGAAACCGGCGGGTCGAACGTCCAGTTCGCGGTTGACCCTGCAACGGGACGCATGGTCGTCATCGAAATGAACCCGCGTGTTTCGCGGTCCTCGGCGCTGGCCTCGAAGGCCACGGGCTTTCCGATTGCGAAAGTCGCGGCGCGCCTTGCAGTTGGCTACACGCTCGACGAGATCGCCAACGACATTACGGGCGGCGCGACGCCAGCTTCATTCGAACCGACGATCGACTATATCGTCACCAAAATTCCGCGGTTTGCCTTTGAAAAATTCCCGGGCGCCGACACAACCCTCACCACGTCGATGAAGTCTGTCGGCGAAGTGATGGCCATCGGCCGGACCTTCCAGGAAAGCTTGCAGAAGGCGCTTCGCGGCCTTGAGACCGGCCTTACCGGCCTCAATGAGATCGACATTGCCGGCATGGGTCAGGGCGACGACCGTAACGCCATTCGCGGCGCGCTTGGCACGCCAACGCCGGATCGCCTGCGTGTGCTGGCCCAGGCCCTGCGCATGGGCTTTTCGGAAGAAGAGGTGTTCCAGGCCTGCGCGGTTGACCCTTGGTTCATCGCACAGATCGCTGGCATCATTGAGACCGAAGCTGACATTCGCAAGACCGGGTTGCCGACCGGGACTTCAAAGCTGCGCCGCCTCAAAGCCATGGGCTTCTCCGATGCGCGCCTTGCCGAATTGACCGGAAAGACCGAGGTCGACGTTCGCGCCCTGCGCCATGCCAAAGGCGTTCGCCCCGTCTACAAGCGCATCGACACCTGCGCGGCAGAATTCGCCTCGCCCACAGCCTACATGTACTCAACCTATGAGGCGCCGTTCTCCGGCCAGCCAGTGGATGAGGCGCGCCCTTCCGACAAGCGCAAGATCGCCATTCTGGGCGGCGGTCCAAATCGCATCGGCCAGGGTATCGAGTTCGACTATTGCTGCTGCCATGCGGCCTTCGCGCTTCGGGATGCGGAGTTCGAGACCATCATGGTCAATTGCAACCCGGAAACCGTGTCGACCGATTATGACACCTCAGACCGGCTCTATTTCGAACCGCTGACGCCTGAAGATGTGCTTGAGATCATGCATGTCGAGGCCAGTCGCGGGCAGTTGCTGGGTGTCATCGTGCAGTTTGGCGGCCAGACACCGCTGAAGCTTGCGGAAAGCCTCGACCGGGCGCGGGTGCCAATTCTGGGCACATCTCATGATGCCATCGACCTTGCCGAGGACCGCGACCGCTTCAAGCGCCTGCTCGACAAGCTCAACCTGCTGCAGCCCAAGAACGGGACGGCCTACTCGGTTGAGCAAAGCCGGATCGTTGTGTCGGAACTGGGCTATCCCCTCGTTGTGCGGCCGTCGAACGTTCTGGGCGGGCGCGCCATGGCCATCATTCGCGATGCCCAGGCGTTCGATGAGTATCTGCTCGGGACCATCCCGTCGCTCGTTCCACCCGATGTGAAGGCGAAGTACCCGAACGACAAGACCGGCCAGATCAACCACGTCCTGGGCAAGAACCCCTTGCTGTTCGACAGCTATCTGTCGGACGCCATTGAGGTTGATGTCGATGCGCTGGCCGATGGAAAGACGGTGTTCATCGCCGGCATCATGGAACACATTGAGGAAGCCGGCATCCATTCCGGCGACAGCGCCTGTTCGTTGCCGCCCCACTCGCTGTCTCCCGAAGTGATTGCTGAAATCGAGCGCCAGACCCGCGCCATGGCGCTTGCGCTCAATGTCGGCGGCCTGATGAACGTGCAGTTCGCCATCAAGGACGGCGACATCTACGTTCTTGAGGTCAATCCGCGTGCCTCGCGCACCGTGCCGTTCGTTGCCAAGACAATTGGCCGCCCGATTGCCAAGATCGCAGCGCGGGTGATGGCGGGCGAGGCCTTGGCAAGCTTTAACCTGAAGCCGACCACCTACACGCACGTCGCAGTCAAGGAAGCCGTGTTCCCGTTTGCCCGTTTCCCGGGTGTCGATACGGTTCTGGGACCGGAAATGCGCTCGACCGGCGAGGTCATGGGGCTTGATCGTGATTTCGCCATGGCATTTGCGAAGTCCCAGCTCGGCTCGGGAACCCGCGTGCCGAAATCCGGCTCCGTGTTTGTGTCCATGCGCGATGCCGATAAGGTGAAGGTGCTGGCCACGATGAAAACGCTCGCAAGCATTGGCTTCGAGATCGTCGCGACCTCCGGCACCCAGCGCTATCTCACCGAGAATGGCGTGCCGGCCCGGCGCATCAACAAGGTTCTGGAAGGTCGTCCGCACATTGTCGACGCCATCAAGAACGGCGAAATTGCGCTGGTTTTCAACACCACGGATGGCGCAGGCGCCATGTCCGACAGCCGGTCGTTGCGCCGCGCCGCACTTGTTTCTAAGGTGCCCTACTATACGACCGTTGCCGGGGCTATCGCTGCGGCGCAGGGAATTGTGGCAATGTCGGCTGGAAACCTCGAAGTGCGCCCACTTCAGGACTATGTCGGGTCCTTGAACAAAGCCTCCTGATCCGGTTTGATAGGAAGTCGCGACGGTTGGGCCTCAGCCCAACCGGGCCGTGCGTTGTCGCTTGCTGATGAATGGAGACGGGACGATGGACAAGATCCCGATGACGCTGAAGGGCTTTGCAGTCGCTCAGGCTGAGCTCAAGCGCCTGATTTCCGAGGAGCGGCCCCGTATCATCGAGGCAATTTCGGAGGCGCGTGCCCATGGCGATCTTTCCGAAAACGCTGAGTATCATGCCGCCAAGGAAGCGCAGAGCATGAATGAGGCCCGGATTGCTGAGCTTGAGGACAAGCTTGGCCGCGTCGATGCCATTGATCCGGCAAAAATCTCGGGTGACACCATCAAGTTTGGCGCAACCGCAAAGCTGATGGACGAGGACACCGAGGAAGAGAAGACGTTCATGATCGTTGGCGAGATCGAGGCCGACCCGCGCAAGGGCAAGCTGTCGATTTCCTCACCCATGGCGCGCGCGCTCATTGGCAAGAAGGTCGGCGATGTCGTCGATTTCAACACGCCCGGCGGTGCCAAGAGCTATGAAGTTCTAAACATTCAGTACGTGTGACCAGGCCGGACCCAGGTTCTCTCGCGGTCGTTGCGCCAAACCTGCACCGGCGCTGGTCGGGCGTGACCTCAACGATCGTGACGCTCGTGCCGGAGCAGGCGAAAACGCTGGCGATTGCCAGCGTCGGTCCCGGGCTTCCGCCCCATGTGCCGAAAGTCCGGCTACGTGACATGATCCTGGCCGGCTGGTCGCCGCCGCCAGGCCTCAAGCACCGGATCTGGCACGCCAGGCGCAACGACGAGATGATTGTTGGCGTGCTGCTGAAGCATGTACTGCGCCAACCCTGGAAGCTGGTCTTTACCTCGGCCGCACGCCGGGATCATTCGGCTCTGACGCGATGGCTTCTTGGGCGCATGGACGCGGTGATTGCCACTTCGCCTCAGGCGGCGTC
>JAIYEB010000206.1 GCA_027487195.1 Hyphomicrobiales bacterium
ATAGCCAAAGCCGTGGGTTCCGCGCGGCGGCCATACCAGGGTTCCGAAAACGCGGCCCTCAAACAGCACCTCATGGCCATCAGGCCAGGCCAGAACCAGCGCACTGACGAAGTGCGCCTTACGGTTGCTTGATCCACGCAACTGCAGTTCGCGTTCGACCCGCTCCATAGCAGGGCGAAAGTCCTTGCCGGGTCCAGCCCAGAGCGCCGAAAAGAGCCCTGGCGCGCCATCAAGCGCATCAACAGCAATTCCGGAATCATCAGCCAGCGCCGGCAGACCCGTTGCCTTGGCCGCCGCATGCGCCTTGATGGCTGCATTCTGTGAATACATGTGACCGGTTTCGTCCGGTTCGCTCAGGCCACGCTCGCCGGCCGATATGGCCTTGATCCCATAGGGCGCCAGGAGTTCGCGCATTTCCACGAGCTTGCCGGCGTTGTGGGTTGCAATGACGAGGGTCTCGCCGCGCGCCAGCCGTCGCATCAGCCAACCGCTGCCTTCTGGAGTTGCACGAGTTCGCTGCATCCCTTTTTGGCGAGCGACAGCAAGGCCGAGAGTTCGGCTTCCGAGAACGGTGTGCGCTCCGCCGTGCCCTGGATTTCGATGATTCCGCCCGTGCCGGTCAGGACAAAGTTGGCGTCGGTGCCAGCCGTTGAATCTTCCGCATAATCAAGATCCAGCACGGCTGCTCCATCAACAATGCCGCACGAAATTGCAGCAACATGATCCTTCATTACGGAAGGACCGATCATGCGCCGCTCCTTCATCCACGAAAAGCAATCGTGGAGGGCGACCCAGGCACCCGTAATGGACGCGGTGCGCGTGCCGCCATCGGCCTGGATGACATCACAATCGATGGTGATCTGCTTTTCGCCAAGTGCCGCGAGGTCAACGACCGTGCGCAGCGAACGCCCGATCAGGCGCTGGATCTCAAGGCTGCGCCCCGACTGTTTGCCCGATGCAGCCTCGCGGCGTGTGCGCTCATGGGTGGCGCGCGGCAGCATGCCATACTCAGCCGTGATCCAGCCTGAACCCTTGCCCTTCATCCACGGGGGAACGCGCTCTTCCAGTGACGCCGTGACCAGCACATGGGTATCACCAAACTTCACCAGGCAGGAGCCCTCGGCATATTTGACGACACGTCGTTCAAGGCTGACAGGGCGCATCTGATCGGTGGCGCGCTTGGAAGGCCGCATGCTGTCCTCATATGTTCAAGAAGAGGCTCGACGCTTTAGACGGCAGTCGTTGCAAGAGCAACCGTACATCACAAACCATATGGCTGCTCTGCCGCAAAAACCGGCGCGGAACGATCTGAGTAACTCGGAGTGGCTTTCATCCCCAGGCGAGGGGTGATAGGAGCGCTCGATTGAGGGTCAGGGATTTCCCGTGACCGACTGGAAATGGACGAGGCGATGACTGATCGGCGTTCGAGCTTCGCGTATGAAGATTTGATTTCCTGCGGGCGAGGCGAACTGTTCGGCCCCGGCAACGCGCAGTTGCCTTTGCCGCCGATGCTGATGTTTGATCGCATTGCCTCCATCGGCGAGGAGGGCGGCCAACATGGCAAGGGTCATGTTCTCGCGGAATTCGATATCCGTCCCGACCTCTGGTTCTTTCCGTGCCATTTCAAGGGCGATCCGGTGATGCCAGGCTGCCTTGGGCTGGACGCGCTCTGGCAGCTCACAGGGTTTTTCCTTGGCTGGCTTGGGCTCCAGGGCCGTGGGCGGGCGCTTGGCGTCGGTGAGGTCAAGTTTGCGGATCAGGTCCTGCCGACCAACAAGAAGGTCGTGTACGGTGTTGATGTGAAGCGCGTGTTCAAGTCAAAGCTGGTATTGGCTATTGCCGATGGGTGGCTGGAAGCCGACGGCAAGCGCATTTACGAAGTGAAGGACATGCGCGTCGGCCTGTTTGTTCCAACAGCAGCCTGACACCGCAGAACCCGCTAACGGAGAGGCCACGATGAGACGTGTTGTCGTCACGGGCATGGGGATAGTCTCCTCGATCGGAAACTCGACGCAGGAGGTGCTTGCCTCCCTGCATGATGCGCGTTCCGGCATTACACCATCCCAGGAGATGATTGACCTGGGCTTTCGTTGCCAGGTTGCTGGCCGTCCGACGGTCGATGCCTCCGAGATGGTTGACCGCCGTGCGATGCGCTTTCATGGCGGAGGCACCGCCTGGAACCATATTGCGATGGATCAGGCGATCCTCGATTCCGGCCTGGGCGAGCACGACATCGTCAATGAGCGGACAGGCATCATTATGGGATCGGGCGGGCCTTCGACCCGCACCATTGTGGAAGCTGCCGACAAAACCCGCGAAAACAAGTCGCCAAAGCGCGTTGGCCCGTTTGCGGTACCCAAGGCGATGTCATCGACCGCGTCCGCTACCCTTGCGACATTTTTTCGGATCAAGGGCGTGAACTATTCCATCTCCTCGGCCTGCGCGACCTCGAACCACTGCATCGGCAACGCTGCCGAAATGATCCAGTGGGGCAAGCAGGACGTCATGTTCGCTGGCGGATGCGAGGATCTCGACTGGTCCTTGTCAAACCTGTTCGATGCCATGGGGGCCATGTCCTCTGGCTTCAACGACCGCCCCTCGACCGCATCCCGCGCCTTCGATGTCAACCGCGACGGCTTCGTCATTGCGGGTGGGGCAGGCGTGCTCGTGCTTGAAGAGTATGAGCG
>JAIYEB010000438.1 GCA_027487195.1 Hyphomicrobiales bacterium
ACGCGGCCACGGCGACCATTGTCAAACAACGCATCAACCGACTCCTGAAGCATGCGCTTCTCGTTGCGGATGATGATGTCGGGAGCGCGCAATTCGATCAGGCGCTTCAGACGGTTGTTCCGGTTGATCACGCGACGGTAGAGATCGTTGAGATCTGACGTGGCGAAGCGGCCGCCATCCAGCGGCACGAGCGGACGCAGATCCGGCGGGATCACGGGCACATGGGTCAGCACCATCCACTCGGGACGGTTGCCGGAGGCCATGAACGCCTCGATGATCTTCAGGCGCTTGGCGATCTTCTTTGGCTTGATTTCGCCGGTTGCGACCGAAAGATCGACGCGAAGCTGCTCGGAGAGCTTCTTCAAATCGGTCCGGATCAGGATTTCGCGGATCGCCTCGGCACCAATCATGGCATTGAAGCTGTCGGCGCCATACTCGTCCTGGGCGCGCATGAAGTCGTCTTCAGACAGGAGCTGACGGTCCTTGAGGGGCGTCAGGCCCGGCTCAAGAACGACGTAGGATTCAAAATACAGAATCCGCTCGAGATCTTTCAGCGTCATGTCGAGGATGAGGCCGATGCGCGACGGCAGCGACTTCAGGAACCAGATGTGCGCGACAGGTGCCGCAAGCTCAATATGGCCCATGCGCTCGCGACGAACGCGCGACAACGTCACTTCGACGCCGCACTTTTCGCAAATGATGCCCTTGAACTTCATGCGCTTGTACTTGCCGCACAGGCACTCGTAGTCCTTGATCGGTCCAAAAATGCGCGCGCAGAACAAGCCGTCGCGCTCGGGCTTGAACGTGCGATAATTGATGGTCTCTGGCTTCTTGATCTCGCCAAATGACCAGCTCAGGATCTTCTCCGGACTCGCAATCGAGATCTGGATCTGATCGAAAGTCTGAACCGCAACCTGCGGGCTGAAGAGATTCATGACATCTTGATTCATGTCTCGCTCCTAATGTGCGTGGGCAGACAGACCCGGCCGGTGGTCTGGTCCCCCACGTCGCTTCCAAAACGGCCGACGTATCTTCAACGCAATAGCAACCGGGGAAGTCGCCCTCCCCGGCTGTCGCAACCTTTTACTCGGCTGCGTTGGGCAACATAGGTGCAGCGGTCGGCTGAGGGTCCGACGCGTCATCAGTGTTTGCAACCTTTGTGGCCAGAAGTTCGACGTTCAGGCCGAGCGAGCGCATTTCCTTGACGAGCACGTTGAAGCTCTCAGGGATACCCGCTTCGAAGTTATCCTCACCGCGCACGATCGACTCGTAGACCTTGGTACGGCCTGCGACGTCATCCGACTTCACGGTCAGCATTTCCTGGAGCGTATACGCAGCACCGTAGGCTTCGAGCGCCCAGACTTCCATTTCGCCGAACCTTTGTCCGCCGAACTGGGCCTTGCCGCCGAGAGGCTGCTGCGTCACGAGGCTGTAGGGGCCAATCGAACGCGCATGGATCTTGTCGTCCACGAGGTGGTGCAGCTTCAACATGTAGATGTAGCCGACAGTCACCTTGCGATCGAACGTATCGCCTGTGCGCCCGTCATAAAGCGTGACCTGACCTGACTTGTCGAGACCAGCCACCTCAAGCAACGCTTCAATGTCCTTTTCGCGTGCGCCATCAAACACAGGCGTTGCAATCGGAACTGCCCGGCGCAAGCCCATGGCAATATCGATCACGCCGGCATCATCAGCGGCTTCGATCTCCGGCGACTTGCCGTAGACATCGACCAGGAACTTGCGGACAGCTTTCGCGTCCTTGTTTCCAGCTGCGCGATAGGCATCCACAAGCGCACCGATCTTCTTGCCAAGGCCTGCGCAGGCCCAACCAAGGTGCGTCTCAAGGATCTGACCGACGTTCATGCGGCTTGGCACGCCGAGCGGGTTCAGCACGATATCCACGGGCTGACCATCGGCGAGGAACGGCATGTCCTCGTTCGCCACAATCTTCGACACGACACCCTTGTTGCCGTGACGGCCGGCCATCTTGTCGCCTGGCTGGATCTTGCGCTTCACAGCGACGAAGACCTTGACCATCTTCATGACGCCGGGCGGCAGTTCGTCACCGCGCTGAAGCTTTTCAACCTTGTCGAGGAAGCGCTGCTCAAGGCGCTTCTTCGACTCGTCGTAAAGCTTCCGCATGGCTTCGATTTCAGCCATCAGCGTGTCATCGGGAAGAGCGACCTGCCACCACTGGTTCTTCGGGTAGTCTTCCAGAAGTTCCTTGGTAACGACCGTGTCTTTCTTCATGCCGCGCGGGCCGGACAGAACAGCCTTGCCATCGAGCATTTCTGCAAGGCGGCCAAAGGTGTTGCGATCCAGGATCGCCTGCTCGTCGTCACGATCCTTTGCGAGGGCTTCGATCTCTTCCCGCTCGATCGCCAGCGCACGCTCGTCTTTCTCGACGCCGTGACGGTTGAACACGCGGACCTCAACGACCGTCCCCTGCACGCCGGGAGGAACCCGGAGCGAGGTGTCGCGGACGTCAGATGCCTTTTCACCGAAGATGGCGCGCAGCAGCTTTTCTTCCGGCGTCATCGGGCTTTCGCCCTTGGGCGTGATCTTGCCGACCAGAATGTCGCTCGCCATGACTTCGGCACCGACATAGACGATGCCGGCTTCATCGAGGTTCTTCAGCGCTTCTTCCGACACGTTCGGAATATCGCGCGTGATTTCCTCCGGCCCGAGCTTGGTGTCGCGCGCCATGACTTCGAATTCCTCGATGTGGATCGAGGTGAAGATGTCGTCCGACACGATCCGCTCGGACAGCAGGATCGAATCTTCAAAGTTGTAGCCATTCCACGGCATGAACGCGACGAGCACGTTGCGGCCAAGGGCGAGTTCGCCAAGCTCCGTCGAAGGACCATCAGCGATGATTTCACCCTTCGAAATCCGGTCGCCGACACGAACCAGCGGACGCTGGTTGATGCAGGTGTTCTGGTTCGAACGCTGGAACTTCATCAGGTTATAGATGTCGACACCGGGCTTGGTCGGGTCGGACTCTTCGGTCGCACGGATGACGATACGGGTGGCGTCCACCTGATCGACGATCCCTGTGCGGCGCGCACCAATGGCTGCACCAGAGTCGCGGGCCACAATCGCTTCCATGCCTGTGCCTACGAACGGCGCATCAGCACGCACAAGCGGAACCGCCTGGCGCTGCATGTTCGAGCCCATCAAGGCGCGGTTTGCGTCGTCGTTTTCAAGGAACGGAATGAGGGCTGCAGCAACAGACACGAGCTGCTTGGGCGACACGTCCATCAGGTCGACCTTGTCGACCGGAATGTTGATGACTTCGCCGGCATGGCGCACGACGACCAGGTCGTCGAGCAGCTTGCCCTTGGCATCAACACGCACGTTCGCCTGGGCGACGTAGTGGCGGCCTTCTTCCATCGCGGAGAGGTAGACGACCTCGTCCGAAATCTGCCCGTCGAAAATCTTGCGATAGGGCGATTCAATGAAGCCGTACTTGTTCACGCGGGCAAACGTCGCCAGCGAGTTGATCAGACCGATGTTCGGGCCTTCCGGCGTCTCGATCGGGCAGATACGGCCATAGTGCGTCGTGTGCACGTCGCGGACTTCGAAGCCTGCGCGTTCGCGTGTCAAACCACCCGGACCAAGCGCCGAAAGACGACGCTTGTGAGTCACTTCCGAGAGCGGGTTCGTCTGGTCCATGAACTGGCTGAGCTGCGAGGAACCGAAGAACTCGCGCACGGCAGCCGCAGCTGGCTTGGCGTTGATCAGGTCCTGCGGCATGACGGTATCGATATCGACAGCCGACATACGCTCCTTGATCGCGCGCTCCATGCGCAGCAAGCCGACGCGGTACTGATTTTCCATCAGTTCGCCGACGGAGCGCACGCGACGGTTGCCGAGATGGTCGATGTCGTCGACTTCGCCGCGGCCATCGCGCAGACCAACGAGGATCTTGATGACCGATACAATGTCGTCCTTGCGCAGGACACGAACCGTATCCGGGCAGTCGACCTCAAGGCGCATGTTCATCTTCACGCGGCCAACGGCCGAAAGATCATAGCGCTCGCTGTCAAAGAACAGCGAGTTGAACATGTTTTCGGCTGTTTCAGGGGTCGGCGGCTCGCCTGGACGCATGACGCGGTAGATGTCGAACAGCGCTTCCATGCGCGTCGAATTCTTGTCCGCCGCCAGCGTGTTGCGGATGTACCCGCCATTCGTCACGTGGTCGATGTCAAGGATCGGCAGTTCTGCAACGCCGGCCTCTTCGAACATCGCCAGCATCTTGGCGGTGATTTCCTCGCCACCTTCGGCATAGATTTCGCCGGTTGCAGCGTTGATGATGTCCTCACCAACATACTGGCCAATCAGCTCATCTTCGCTGACGCGCAGGTCCTTGACCTTGAGCTCGGTAATGCGGCGCAGTTCCTTGGCCGTCATCTTGTTGCCGGCCTCAAGCAGCACTTCGCCGCCCTTGGCGTCAACGAGATCGTAGTTCGCCTTCATGCCGCGCGTGCGCTGGGGATCAAACGGCACGGTCCAGCCTGACTTGTGGCGGGTGAAAACGCGCGTCGTGTAGAAGGTCGAGAGGATCGACTCATTGTCGAAACCAAGCGCGAACAGCAGCGAGGTCACGGGGATCTTGCGGCGACGATCGATGCGGGCGAACACGATGTCCTTCGCGTCGAATTCGATATCAAGCCAGGATCCGCGATAGGGGATGATGCGCGCGGCAAACAGCAGCTTGCCCGACGCATGGGTCTTGCCCTTGTCGTGGTCGAAGAAGACGCCCGGAGAGCGGTGCATCTGGCTGACGATGACGCGCTCGGTCCCATTGACGACAAAGGTGCCGTTCATGGTCATGAGCGGCATTTCGCCCATGAATACGTCCTGTTCCTTGATGTCCTTGACTGACTTTGCCTGGGTATCAGGATCCACATCAAACACGATCAGGCGCAGCTTCACCTTGAGCGGTGCTGCATAGGTCATTCCGCGCTGGCGGCACTCATCAACGTCATACTTGGGCGCTTCAAACTCGTAGGACACGAACTCGAGCATCGATGTCTGGGCAAAATCCGAAATCGGGAACACCGACTTGAATACGGCCTGGAGACCCTCATCAAGGCGCCCGCCAACCGGTTCTTCCACCATCAGGAACTGATCGTAAGATGCCTTCTGAACCTCGATAAGGTTCGGCATCTCGGCGATTTCCTGAATGCTGCCGAAGAACTTGCGGAGCCGCTTCCGTCCGTTCACCGTTTGCGCCATGATCAGCCCTCTTCATCTCAAAAAATGCGGGGCTCACAACAGCTTCGTGCGAAGCCAATGCAGCGCCCGCGGTGGGGAGGCCAATGCCAAGCCCCGTAAACCGCGAAACCGACCCGGGGCGCAACGCCCCGGATCGGGAATGAAACGTCGTGTCAGCCCGAAAGACCGGGCTGATTGATCACTTGAGATCGACCTTTGCGCCGGCCTTCTCAAGCTGTTCCTTGAGCTTCTTGCCTTCGTCCTTCGACACGCCTTCCTTGACGGCCTTGGGAGCGGCTTCGACCAGATCCTTGGCTTCCTTGAGGCCGAGGCCGGTGATCGCGCGGACCTCCTTGATGACCTCAATCTTCTTGTCGCCAGCGGCGGTCAGCATGACCGTGAATTCGGTCTGCTCTTCAACGACGGCGGCAGCTGCGCCACCACCAGCAACGGCGGCCACGGCCACCGGAGCGGCGGCAGAGACGCCCCACTTTTCTTCAAGCATCTTGGCGAGGTTTGCGGCCTCGAGGACGGTGAGGGACGACAGCTCGTCCACGATTTTGGCGAGATCAGCCATGTGAGTTTCCTTTTTTCAGTTCGAACCGTTGTGTTTCGTTGACGAAGACCGGCTTCACGCCGCTTCGCCCTTATCGGAATAGGCCGCGACGACGCGGGCGAGCTGACCGGCAGGGGCCTGTACAACACCGGCGACCTTGGTCGCAGGCGCCTGCAGAAGGCCGATAAGCTTGCCGCGCAGTTCGTCGAGCGAAGGCAGTGAAGCAAGATCCTTCACAGCGCTCGCATCGAGCGACGTCATGCCGAGCGCACCACCGAGCACGATGAACTTATCGTGCCCTTTGGCGAACTCGACCGCGACCTTGGGTGCAGCCACCGGATCCTTTGCGTAAGCAAGGATCGTCGGCCCCTTCAAAAGAGGCGTAAAGTCGGCCACACCGGAACCGTTGAGGGCGAGCTTTGTGAGGCGGTTCTTCGCGACTTTGACCGACGCGCCCTGGCCCTTCATCTGCCGACGTAGTGTCTGCATCTGAGCCACGGTCAGGCCGGCGTAGTGAGCTACAACCACTGAGCCGGACTCCTTCAGGGAGCCGTTCAATGTCGTAACAAACGCGCGCTTTTCCGCTCTATCCACGTACTCTCTCCGGTAGGCACCACAAACCTTTGGTTCGAGGTGCCCGGTTGCGGTTGCTTTTCGGCGAACACTAGGTTCACCGAACAGCGGTTTACGACCCGTCCGCCCCATGCCGCCCGAAGGCATCACGACGCAAATCACGCGGTTCGAACCGGATAAGCGCAGGCGAACCTGCAAAACGCATCCGGATGTCACCCCGTCTCATGCAGGCCCAGTTGGCTTAAGCGACCCCGAAGGGAAGCACCTGCAGTCTCGGACAGGTCGGGGACCGGGATCGAAACCCCCGTCCCCATCCTTTGGTCTGGCAAGCCAGACCAAATTCTTGATCAGCCAGCTGACAGGCTGGAGGTCTCGACGCGCACGCCCGGACCCATGGTCGAGGACAGCGAAACGCGCTGGATGTAGGTGCCCTTGGCGCCTGTCGGCTTGGCCTTGGAGACCGCGTCTGCGAACGCCTTGATATTCTGGACGAGGGCTTGTTCGGTGAACGACGCCTTGCCAATGCCGGCGTGCACAATGCCGGCCTTTTCAGCGCGGAACTCGACAGCGCCACCCTTGGCGGCCTTGACCGCGCCGGTGACATCCATCGTGACGGTTCCGACCTTCGGGTTCGGCATCATGCCGCGCGGGCCGAGCACCTTACCAAGACGGCCTACGAGGGGCATCATGTCAGGTGTTGCGATGCAGCGGTCGAAATCGATCTTGCCGCCATTGACGATCTCGACGAGATCCTCGGCGCCAACAACCTCAGCGCCGGCTGCGCGGGCTTCATCGGCCTTTGCACCACGGGCGAACACGCCAACACGCACGGAACGACCTGAGCCGTTCGGCAGGTTGCAAACACCACGGACCATCTGGTCAGCGTGCTTGGGGTCAACGCCGAGGTTCATCGAGACTTCCACAGTCTCGTCGAACTTTGCGCCAGCGCGCGACTTGACCAGCTTCACGGCCTCGTCGATCGAGTAGGCCTTGACGCGGTCAATGCCTTCATATGCCTTGCGAATACGCTTCCCGGACATGGCTTACTCCACCACTTGGATGCCGATCGAGCGGGCGGAGCCGACGATCTGGGCCATTGCCGATTCAACTGTGTCGCAGTTCAGATCCTTGAGCTTTGCCTGGGCAATCTCGCGCACCTGAGCTGTCGTTACCTTGCCAATGAAACCACCGCGGCCAGGTGTCTTGGACCCGCCGTCGACTTTCGCTGCCTTCTTGAGGAAGAAGGTGACAGGCGCTGTCTTGGTCTCGAAGCTGAAGGACTTGTCCTGGAAATAGGTGATCACGACGGGAACGGGCGAACCCTTTTCCATCTGAGCCGTCTTGGCGTTGAACTCCTTGCAGAAGTTCATGATGTTCAGTCCGCGTGGGCCAAGCGCGGTTCCGATCGGTGGCTGGGGCGTTGCCGACCCTGCGCCGATCTGGAGCTTGATATAGCCCATGATCTTCTTCGCCATACCTCATCCTTCGTCGCCCAGACCACATCAGCGGTGGGCGTGTTGTACCGTGGTTCGGCCTTTCAGATCCCCCGGCGACGGGCGACCCGGCCTCCCACGGCGATGGTGCTCAGACCTTCTCGACCTGAGCGAACTCGAGTTCAACCGGGGTAGCCCGGCCGAAGATCGAAACTGCAACCTTGAGACGCGAACGCGCCTCGTCGACTTCTTCGACAATGCCGTTGAATGAAGCAAACGGGCCGTCTGAAACCCGAACGCTTTCGCCAATCTCGTAGGAGATCGACTGCTTGGGCTTGTCGACGCCTTCCTGCACCTGCTGCAGGATGCGCATCGCTTCGCTTTCCGAAATCGGGGCCGGGCGGTTGTCCGCGCCCAGAAAGCCCGTGACCTTCGGCGTGTTGCGAATGAGCGAAATCGCCTGATCGGTCATGTCCATCTTGACGAGGACATAGCCGGGGAAGAACTTGCGATCCGTATCGATCTTGCGGCCACGGCGCAGTTCGACGACGCGCTCGGTCGGAACCAGAATTTCCTCGAACAGATGCTCAAGCTTGCGCTGGCGAGCGGTCTCGCGGATGGCTTCAGCCACCTTGTGCTCGAAGTTCGAATAGGCGTGAACGATATACCAGCGCATTGACATCTCTAATCGAACCTCAGCGGCCAAGGCCAAGCACGAGGCCAATGCCCCATGCAATGATCTGGTCGGCAGCCAGGAAAAACAGCGACGAGACCAGAACAAACACGAACACCATCGCGGTCGTGATCAAGGTGTCGCGGCGCGTGGGCCACGTGACCTTGTTGGTCTCCTGCCGAACCTGCTGGAGAAACTGAAGCGGATTTGTCTTCGCCATGACCATCGCCGGCGGAACCCCGCCTCTAGAATAAACTATCGAACCCGGGAACCCGCTTTCGATCACTAAAACGCCTGAGCCAGGGACTGGCAGGAGAGGAGGGACTCGAACCCCCAACCCCCGGTTTTGGAGACCGGTGCTCTAGCCAATTGAGCTACACTCCTTCAGACCACTCCGGTCCAGACCGCTCACCACAGCGCCAACCACTCTATCGGCGTTTTGAGGTGAACATGTCTGAACGGTGCGCAAGACGGACGCCATACACGCAGGCACCCGTCCCGTAAAGCCCATATCGACAGGGCCCAACCGAAAAGAGACAAAGCCCTCGACAGGCCCTGCCCCGTTTTCTGTTTTTACTCGATGATGCTTGCGACGACGCCGGCGCCGACGGTGCGGCCACCTTCGCGGATCGCAAACCGCAGCTTCTCTTCCATCGCGATCGGCGCAATCAGCGCCACAACCATCGCCACGT
>JAIYEB010000282.1 GCA_027487195.1 Hyphomicrobiales bacterium
ACCCGTCCAACGCCGCGACAAGTGGACAAGGTGGCACTGCCGATTCCGCTCGTGACAGCGCTTCTTGGCCCTGACGGCACGGAGTTGCCGCTCAAAACAGCGGAAGGGCCGCTGCGCGATGGGCTGATCCTGCTCGACACCCCGTCACGCTCGGTCACGTTTGTCGATGTGCCCTCCCGTCCGGTTCCCTCTGTCGGGCGTGGCTTTTCCGCGCCCGTGAAACTCAATGTGGCGATTGGGGATGAGGAGTTGCTGCTCCTCTTTGCCCGCGACAGCGACAGTTTCGTCAAGTGGCAGGCGGGTCAGACCCTGATGATGCGTCGGCTCGTCGCCGAAGTGGCGGGCAGTCGTGAGGGGCCGGATACGGATGCAATTGCAAACGCGTTGCGCGCCGTTCTTGAGGACAAGCGGCTTGAGCCTGCCTACCAGGCGCTGGCCATCACGTTGCCAAGCGAGGGCGACCTGTCGCGTGAGATTGGCAGCAACATTGATCCCGAAGCGGTCCATATGGCGCGAAGCCGGCTGAGGTCTAGCCTTGCCCGCCGCCTCAGCGGTCTCATGACCGACATCCACAAGGCCCAGAGGGTATCGCGTCCCTACGCGCCCGATGCCGCATCCGTTGGACGACGCGCCCTGTCCAACACGTTGCTTGACTACCTCTCGGCCGAGCAGGGGTACGCGTTGGCGCTCGATCAGGCCGCCGGTGCCGACAATATGACCGACCGGTTTGCAGCGCTGAGTATACTGTGTCAGCACGCCAGCGCTGAGGCCGAACTGGCGCTTCAGGCGTTCCATGATCGCCATTCTGACGATGCCCTTGTGCTCGACAAATGGTTTGGCCTGAATGCCGCGATCCCCGATGGTTCAACGCTCCCGCGCGTGCGCCGTCTGATGGGCCATCCCGCGTTTTCCCTCGCCAATCCAAATCGCGCACGCGCTCTCATCGGCGCATTCGCCATGTCAAACCCGACCCAGTTCGCTCGGGTAGACGGCGCAGGTTTTGCGCTTCTGGCCGAGGTTGCGCTCGAGGTGGACCCGAAGAACCCCCAGCTCGCCGCACGCCTGCTTGGCAGCTTCCGCAGCTGGCGCATGTATGAGCCCGTGCGCCGGGCGGCAGCCAGGGCATGCCTTGAACAGATCGCAGCAAAGCCGGGCCTGTCGATCGATTCACTCGATATTGTGCGCCGCGCGCTGGACTAGAGCTCCAGGCACCGCCCGTGCACCGGGATCGACCGGAGCACGGATGACCCCACGAACGAAAAAGGCCGGGGCAATACCCCGGCCTTCTTGGTCTTGTGTCCTGTCCCGACCCGCCTGAACGGGCCAGGCAACAACTAGTAGCGGTAGAGTTCCGGCTTGAACGGGCCGCTCTGCGAGACGCCGATGTAGCTCGACTGCTTGTCCGAAAGCTTGGTCAACGTTGCGCCAACCTTGGCGAGGTGCAGCATCGCCACCTTCTCGTCGAGGTGCTTGGGCAGCGTGTAGACCTTGTTCTCGTACTTGGCGTGGTTGTTCCAGAGTTCGATCTGGGCCAGCGTCTGGTTCGAGAACGAGCAGCTCATCACAAAGCTCGGGTGGCCTGTGGCATTGCCGAGGTTCACGAGGCGGCCTTCGGACAGAAGGATGACGCGCTTGCCATCGGGCAGTTCGACCTCATCGACCTGCGGCTTCACGTTGTGCCACTTGTAGTTCTTGAGGGCAGCAACCTGAATTTCGCTGTCAAAGTGGCCGATGTTGCACACGATCGCGCGGTGCTTCATGGCGCGGACATGCTCGATCGTGATCACATCGACGTTGCCGGTGGCGGTGCAGAAGATGTCGGCGCGCGGAGCAGCCTGCTCCATCGTGACAACCTCATAGCCTTCCATCGCAGCCTGAAGCGCGCAGATCGGGTCAACTTCGGTGACCAGAACGCGGCAGCCGGCCTGACGCAGCGACGCTGCCGAGCCCTTGCCGACATCGCCGTAGCCAGCGACGACAGCAACCTTGCCCGCCATCATCACGTCGGTGCCGCGACGGATCGCGTCAACAAGCGACTCACGGCAGCCGTAGAGGTTGTCGAACTTCGACTTCGTGACCGAGTCGTTCACGTTGATCGCCGGGAACGGCATGCGGCCGGCCTTGGCGAGTTCGTACAGGCGATGGACGCCGGTGGTGGTCTCTTCCGAGACGCCCTTGATGGCATCGCGGCAACGCGTGAACCAGCCCGGGCTGGCCTTGAGTTCGCGCTTGATCAGCTTGAAGAAAATTTCCTCTTCCTCGTTCGAGGGCTTGTCGAGGAACGCTGTCTTGCCGGCCTCGGCTTCGGCGCCGAGGATGATGAGCATGGTCAGGTCGCCACCATCATCGAGGATCATGTTCGGCGTGCCGCCATCGCCCCAGCGGGCGGTCTTGAGCACATATTCCCAGTACTCTTCGAGTGTCTCACCCTTGATGGCGAACACCGGAACGCCGGAAGCCGCAATCGCGGCAGCGGCATGGTCCTGGGTCGAGAAGATGTTGCACGACGACCAGCGCACATCGGCGCCGAGCGCGGTCAGCGTCTCGATCAGGACGGCGGTCTGAATGGTCATGTGCAGGCAGCCGGCGACGCGTGCGCCCTTCAGCGGATGCTTGCCGGCGAACTCCTCGCGGATCGCCATCAGGCCAGGCATCTCGTCCTGGGCCATGTCGATTTCCATGCGGCCGAACTTGGCCAGCGAGATATCCTTGACGATGTAGTCGGTCATAAGGTGATTTTCCCTTGTTGGTCGACGGCTCTCTAGCCCAAGGTGACAGTCGGAGCAACAACGAAATAAAGATATCGTTATATCTTGAATTGGCTTTATGAGGACGGAACGATGACAAGTGACGACATGGTGAACGAAGCGTTGCCCAGGGCTGCAGTGAAAACCGAGAAGCGCCCCGTGATTGCAGTGCTGGGCGGTGCGGGGCGGTTGGGCCGGGCCTGCGTCATGGCCGCGCGCGCCCGCGGCGCCGGCGTTCGCATCCTCACACGCAAGGCTCTTGATGAGGCGGATGGGATTGTTGTTGTCACGGGGGACGCAACGCGGCGCGAGGATGTGGCCCGCACGCTCAAAGGGGCTGATGCTGTGATCAGCGTTGTTGGTCCTGTTGCCGGATCGCCGCGAGATCTTTCAAGCCGGGTCTCGCTCGAACTCCTCCATGTCGCAAGGGCAAGTGGCCCCCGGCGGGTGGTCCTGGTTTCGCCAGCGATTGCCGCGGCACCAAACCTTGGCACCGGGCTGCGGCTGAAGCGCGCGCTCACGAAGATCTTCAGACGCAATGCCATTGCGGATCAGATCACGGCTGAAAAGATCCTCCAGGCCACGACGCTCGACTGGACCATTGTGCGCGCCGTTCGCCTCGATGACCGCAGCGACGGCACCATTGAGATCGGGTCTGACCTGAGCGTTGGTGCGGGTGACCGTGTTGGGCGCACAGCGCTTGCGCACGCGCTGGTTGCGCTGGCGCTCAGCAACGAAAGGGTGCGTCAGGCCGTCGTTGCCCGCGCCTGATCCCTTAGGGACAGCCGCCGGACCACAACAAACGCCGTAATCACAGCGCCGGCGCCAAACAGAATTCCGCCAATGCTCTGGCCCATCAACACGCCCTCAGCCCCGGCAAGACGCCCGCCCAACCAGGCAAACGGGATCGTGCCAAGCGTTGCCCGGCCCCAGTTGAACAGGGTCGAGAGCAGGGGGAAGCCGAGATTGTTGAAGGCTGTATTGGCCACAAACAGCAAGCCCATGAACAGGAATGTCCCTGAGACATAAAGGCAGTAGAACCGGAACAGGTCCGCAGCCGATCCCGTGAGCTTGAACATGGCTGTCAGCGCGTCGGTACCAAGCGCGAGAAGCGCCCACATTGTAAGGACATAGATGATGCAGAACACCATCGCGTCCTTCATGGCCGCCAACACCCTGGGGTAGAGTTTCGCGCCGAGATTTTGACCAAGAATAGGCCCAATCGAGCCTGAGAGCGCGAAGACCGCGCCAAAGGCCACCGGAATGATCCGGCCGATCACGGCCCAGGCGGCAACGGCTGGATCGCCAAAGCCTGCGAGTTCCGCTGTGATGTAGGCGTTGGCCACGGGCGTTGCGATATTGGTCAAGATCGCAGGTATGGCGATCGCACCGAGCGCTGCCGCATCCCGGACCATGTCCGTCAGGCTTGGCCGCTCGACAAGATCATGGATGCGGACGGCGCCGTAGTAGCCGACACAGGCAATGGTGAGGCGGGCCAGGACGGTCACAATGGCTGCGCCATCGAGCGCAAGTCCAAATCCAAAGATGAAGATCGGATCGAGAATGGCCGTGGCCACAGCGCCAAGAAGGGTTACCCACATGGCGCGGCGCGCGTCGCCGACCGCGCGAAGGACACTTGCAAACGCCATGCCCATGCCAAGGAGCGGCGCAGACGGCAGCGTGATCATCAAATAGCGCGCGGCGAGCGACTTGGTCGTGCCCGTGGCACCAAGCACTGTCAGAAGCGGATCGATCATGGGGATCGTCAGCAAGGAAATGACGCTCATCATGATCGCCGTAAAGGCAATGCCTGAGCCGGCAAGGCGGCGTGCGCCCGCCCGATCCCTCGCCCCGAGGGCGCGCGAGCATAGCGCGCTGACCGCAATCGACACTCCGATGCCAACGCCGGTGTGGAAAAACAGGATCGTGCCGGCATATCCAATCGCGGCTGCCAACTCCTGTTGGCCAAGCAGCGAGATGTAGAACAGGTTCAACAGGTCGACGATGAAAATGGCCATCAGCCCGACCGAGCCTGTCGCCGTCATGACAATGACATGGCGCATGGTCGATCCGGTCGTGAACTTGCCGGCTTCCTGGCGCTCGGGCGTATGTGACGGTGGGCCTGGAGCGGGATCAGAGGTGGTCGCGTCGCCGGTCGTGGGCAAGTTGCTCATTGCATCAAAGCCCAGCGCCGCCATCGAGCAGGCTCGGGTCTTCGCCGGGTTTCAATGTTGATTTTGCACCAGCCGCGCGGCTTGCCTCAGCCCGTCGTGCGGGTGTGAGAGGCTGAGGCATGACCTGAGCCGCACCATAGAGCTGCTCACGTCCGGCGAGCGCGTCGCCTCTCACCGATGCGCGTTGGGCTTCAAGGCGCTTCTCATCCCGGTCCCGGACATCTGCGGCGACGCTTGCAACGCGCTCGTCCGTGAGGTCCAGCGCCTGCAAGGCTGTGCTGCCGAACGCAATTGCGCTTTCGAACGTCTCGCGCACCTCATAGTCCACATGTAGGTCGCGCAGTTCTATAGTGTGGCGCCGGTCATAGCTGCGCGCATGGACCCGTGCGAGTGGGAATGCCTGCTTGCAGATGCGCACGATAGCAGTCGCCTGGTCCGCCTTGTCGATGCAGACGAGGATGAGGCGTGCGCGCTCCGCGCCTGCTGAGCGCAACACGTCAAACCGTGCGCCATCGCCGAAATAGACTTTGCGGCCAGCAAAGCGCTCGGCGGCTTCAATCATCTCCATATCATTGTCGATGACAGTCAGATCGACACCTTCGGCGAGAAGCATCTGGCATGTGACCTGGCCAAACCGGCCAAACCCGATGACGAGCACGGAGCCCTTCACATCGGTGAAATCCTCCTCCCGTTCCTCGCCGGGCTTGCGCTTCGTGGACAGGTAGGGAGCAAGGCGAAACACAAACGGCGAGACCGCCATCGACAGGACCACAATCGCAACCAGGATCGAGCCATGGTCAGGCTGCATGACGCCGCCTGCAACCGCCGCCGCATACAGCACAAAGCCGAATTCGCCCGCTTGCGCGATGAGCAGCGCGGTGCGGATCGACTGGTCGTGATCATACGAGAACAACCGCATGATCGCATACATCACGGCGGTCTTGAGAATGATCAGCAGAACGAGGGCAACGAGAATTCGCCACCAGCTCTCATAGATGACCGACAGGTCAATGGTCATCCCAATGGCAAGGAAGAACATGCCCATGAGAAGGCCACGGAAGGGCTCGATCTCGGCTTCGATCTGAAAGCGGAACTTCGATTCCGATAGCATCACACCGGCTAGAAAAGCACCCATGCCCATGGACAGGCCAGCCGCCGTCATCAGGGCTGCTGACGCGATAATCACCAGAAGTGCTGCCGCCGTCATCAGTTCGCGCCCGCCAGACGTGGCGAGGAGGCGAAACAGCGGGTTCAGCGCATAACGGCCAATCACGATCACGGCCGCAACAGCGCCAATGATTTCGCCGGTAGCAAGCCACCACGGCTTTCCTGACTGGGCCGCATGGGGCGAGAGAAGCGCAACCATCGCCAGAAGCGGAACAATCATCAGATCCTGAAAGATCGAAACCGCAAAGGCGCGCTGCCCGTGCGGAGCCTGGACTTCCCCGCGCTCGTCAAGGATCTGCATCAAGATTGCGGTCGACGTAATCGCGAGCCCAAAGCCCGCGACAAGCGACGCATCCCAGGAGCGACCGAACGCGAGCGGCATGAGACTGACGACAAGTCCGGTGAACAGCATCTGCAGCCCACCAAGGCCAAAGATGTCGCGCCGCATGGACCAGACCCGGCTCGGCTTCATCTCAAGCCCGATCAGGAACAGGAACATGACGATCCCGAGTTCCGAGACTTGAAGAACCGTAGCGGGGTCGCGCACCAGCGCGAGCACTTCAGGTCCGATCAGGATGCCCGCAGCGAGATAGCCGACAACGGAGCCAAGCTTCAGCCGATTTGCGAGCGGAACCGCCAAAACTGCGGCCGCGAGGAGCACAAGTAGAAAAATGAGAAAGGCGGGGACTGCTGTTTCACCGTGCATGATGCACGAAGCTATCCACCCGCGCCTGACGAGCGTCCATGCCCCATAGGTCGAACGTCGTATTCAAACGGAGGGCTGCGCTTTCAGCCGGTTTGCGGGCAAGCCGGGCCCAATCCCACCTGAAAAGCGTCTAGCCAGCCGGGTCTGCCGGTGCTGCTGCGCGGGCGGCGTCAGCCTTGGAAAGCTCGTCGTGTTTCTTCATCGAGAGCGGGATTGTGCCGAGATAGAGCAG
>JAIYEB010000236.1 GCA_027487195.1 Hyphomicrobiales bacterium
AGCCAGCGATTGTCGAAAAGCTCACGAACTCCTGGATGCTTTTCAAGCACAGCTGACATCGCCTCGCGGGGAGCCTCGATCATGACGGACAGGCGCAGCGGATCATGCATCAGCTTTGCACCGTCATGGACCGATTGCCATGGCAGACCCACTCTGGGTGCGCCGCCATTGCCTTCAAGAACGCCAATGCCGCCCACCACATTGTGGAGCAACTTGTTGCCGGCTCCGAATGTCGCGGGAGCAACCGTTGAGCCGTAGTATTGCAGGCTGATCCAGCTGGCGACCACAACCGGCGCGGTGAGGATCAGCTCCAGCACGCCAAAGCCCTTGTCTGCCTGCCAATCATAGCTGTGCAGGAAAGCGCGCCCCTCAAGACTGCGCCCTGCTGTGCGCGAACGTGGTGCCGCAATGAAGGCCTTGCAGCCGGCAAGCCCCCATTCCGGACGCACTTGCGACCAATCCTTGCTGCGACCCACCACCTCTGCCTCGGTGTCTGCCTGTGGCAGGCGCAGTGCGCGCTCGGTTCGGGCCAGAACAGCGGCTTTGGTGAGCCAGGTCCTGAGCTTTGCAAAGTCTTCGGTGTGAGACGGGGGCGGGCTATGCGCATCAAACAAAGTCAGCTCATCCGTCGTTGTGTCGTGAAGACCCGCAACGAACAGCGTATCGGACGGGATCGCGATCCCCTTGTCCAACAGCCCGGTCCTCACCGCAGGATCGTTCAGCAAGCCTGCAAGGACGCGCGCGCTGACTTCGCCGGTTTGCCCACCACACGCGCCGCAGTGAAGCGCGCTGGCATGTGGGTTGTTGACGACATTCGCACCGTGGCCGGCGAGCAGGACAATCCGTCCGAAGCCGTCGATCATCGACATGGCCCGCAGCACCGTTTCGGCAATGGTCAGGCGCGTCTCCGGTCCAAGCGCTGGATCAAGTCTTGGAGCGGGATCCGGGGTTGCAGATCTGGTGTCGAGGGCAAGGGAATCCTGCACGAGCTTGCCGGCGTAGACTGGTCCTGCCGCCTCGACAAAGGCGAACGAGGACACGGCTGCGAGCTTGAAGCGACCCCAGGCGCGCTTTGCGCGAGCGGCAACCCGCAGCTTCTCCTCTTGTTCTTCCATGGCCGCGTCGACCGCAACGCACGTACGCACGCCTGGCGACAGCAGGACCGGCAGATGCGCTTCGCTCTGCGTGGAGCCGAAGCGGCGATGTGACAGCGGAAGACCAAAGAAGCCGGCAAAGCCAATGGTATCGATCGCAGGATCGACGCTTTCGAGCGCACGCCGATACACCTCCGAGCGCACATCGATGCAGAACGCAGCCTGCAGCTGAGGGCGGGCGCTGCGCGCTGGCGAAGGCGCGGGAAGTGCCATGGTTGCAGCCAGGCTGCGCTGGACGGAACGCTCGGTTGCTTCCTGCAGGATCGCATCGAGAACCTGGTCATGGCCGGGCGTGAGCGGGCTTGCATGAACCGCGACCGCCCCATCCCAGTCGGCGCCGATCTTCTCCTTGAACAGGGCAAGAAGCGCCTCCTCAAACACAAGGCGGATGGCCAGAAGGTCGGTCAGCGTATCATCAGTTCCGTTGGCCATTTCGGCCTGCCACAGGCGCCAGCGCGCGACCTGCGCCCAGCCTGCAAGCGTCATGAGCTGGCTGTGAAACACCGTTGGCAATGCCGATTCGGTCAGGCCAAGCCGTTCAACCGAGCGCGAAAGCGCTTCATCAGCCCGCTGCGGGGTGGCTGCAACATAAGCCGCGAAACCCTTGAGGCCGGCGATTTCAGGCGTCAGATCATGCATGGCAAAGCTACGCCAGGATGTGTAGGCCGCCGACCCGGTGTCCGAGGCTGTGCCACGCGCGGCAGCCCACAGCGCCTGGCCCTGATCGAAGTGCGCCGATGCCCACACGCCGATCCGGTCGGCAATGATCGCCGGCCAATCCTGCGATGTTATGCGCTGAGCAAGATCCGCAACCGTCGGCGTGGTCAGGGCCGCTGCAGCCGGCTTGGCAATCTCGGCCTTGAGGGCTGCAAGATCAGCAGGGCGCTGGTGCGAGGGGGCAAGCGCGAGCGCCGCGCTCAGATCAGCGTCGCTGATTTCACCTGACGCAATCCGGTCGGTGTACCAGGCGCGGGGCATGGTGACGGGCACGCCGCCGACACGCGAAAGCCTGGCGCCCGCCGCAGCGAGGGTCTCGCCGGTCTGGCCGAGGAAGGGGTTGACCGCAACCGTTGCAGCCAAAGGCCAGGCCGGTGGGATCATCCGGCCGGCAGCCTGGGCTGCGGTCAGGACAGTTTGAACGGACATCTTGGTCATGACACAGATCCTTGATCAGATTTTCTTTTGAGCCGACCAGCCACCCATGAGGCGATCGAAAATGGCGTTTGCATAAAAGCCGTTGGCAAGATGGACCCTGAGGCCAGCCGCGGCTGGGTGGTAGGCCCAGAGCGGGAAGAGGGCTTGGGCAACAGCAACCAGCGCGAAGCTGACGACGGACAGGATCAGCAGCGCCCATTCCAGCGGTCCGGGCTGAGGCGTTGCAGGAAGTGTCCCGGACATCAGCCAGTCTGCAATGGTCTGGTAGGCGAAGTAGCTGACAGCAGCAGCCACAGAAGCGAGCGCCGTGCGTTGGGTCAGCGCATTCGGAGCTGTGTCAGCCAGGCCCTGTGCGATCAGGTAGGCGACACCGAAAATCAGGATCGCTCCAAGAGCAATCGCCTGCGGTGACTTATCGGTAAAGCCGAAGGCCAGACCAATGCCGATGTAGATGGCCAGCGCCACGCCAAAGGCCTTGATCACCGCGCCGCCGCTTGGCACCGAGACTGGGCCCGGTCGTTGGATCGAGGCGACCTGTTCGACTGCGCCGCCTGAGGCAAGGAAGGCGTGCGCCTTGTAGAGCGAGTGCGCCACGATGTGGAGCAGCGCGAGCGGGAACAGCGCCAGGCCGCATTGCAGAAGCATGAAACCCATCTGGCCAATCGTCGACCAGGCCAGCGATGTCTTGACGGCAGGCTGGGTCAACATGACGAGGCCGGCAAACAGCGCTGTGAACCCGCCTGCGATGGCCACAACAGCGAGAATGGCGGGGCTTGCCACCATCACATCTGCAAAGCGGATCAGTAGAAAGCCACCGGCATTGATCACGCCGGCATGGAGCAGCGCGGACACGGGCGTTGGTGTCTCCATCACTTCCGTGAGCCAACCGTGGGTCGGAAACTGCGCCGACTTCAGGAGGGCCGCAACCGCGAGGAGACCGGCAGCGCCAACCATCGCGCCACCACCATCGGACGCTTTCGACAGGATCGTCGCAATGTCGCCGGTGCCAAAGCTCCAGACGAGGAGAACGGCGGCGGCGATCAAGGCAACATCGCCGGCGCGCGCGGTCACGGCCTTCTTGCGCGCAGCACGCTGGGCTTGCGGGCGTTCGGCGTAAAACAGCAGCAGCTGATGGATGCCAAGGCTTGTCGCAATCCAGGCCAGCACAAGCAGAACCAGATTGCCTGCCGCCACCAGCAGCAGAACCGCGCTAAGCGTCGCGCACATCCAGCCCATGAATGGACCCTGGCGTTGTTCGCCATCAAGGTACGTCGCCGCATAGCGCAGCACGACCCAGCCAACGAAGGCCACGAGCGCCTGCATGATCGCGCTCAGCGCATCAAGCCTGAAGGACAGGCCGAGACCAAACAGTCCGATGGTGAAGCTTGTTGCAGGCCCCGAGAGGATCAGGACGGCTCCG
>JAIYEB010000379.1 GCA_027487195.1 Hyphomicrobiales bacterium
TAGAGGGCCTTGTCGAATCCGATGGAGGCGTTGATTTCCTCCATGATTGCGGCTGGGCCAGTCGAAAAAGCGCCACCCCACATGCTATTGGTCATTACGGCCTCCGGGCCAGTTGAGGAGCATACATGCAGCCCAAGCCAGCAAAAATGAGCATTGGACGCATCCGGTTGATCGGCGCGGCGCTGACCATTGCTCTCGTGGCCAGTGCAGCCGGGCTATACGTCGCGGGCAGTGCAACTGGCAACACCGGCGCGAGTTGCGCGGCAGCGCGCTCGCATGTCGCAAATCTTGCGCCCCACGCGCGGGGCGAGGTCGCTGCATTTCTGGTTGAACGAAATCCCTCGCCGCTGATTGAACTCGCATTCCAGGATGGCGAAGGCCGGCCGCGCAAGCTCTCCGAGTTTCGTGGCAAGACCATCCTATTGAACCTCTGGGCAACCTGGTGCGCGCCGTGCCGGCATGAAATGCCAGCGCTCGACACGCTGCAATCGACGCTTGGGGGTGCGAACTTCGAGGTTCTCGCGCTGTCCATCGATCTTAGGGACGATACGGCGCCGCGTCGCTTCTATGTCGAGACCGGGATCAAGCACCTTGCTTTCTATCAGGATCGCACAGCCCGTGTGTTTCAGGAGTTGCGCGGGGTGGGGCGTGCGGTCGGAATGCCAACGACAATCCTGATTGACGCCGAGGGCTGCACGCTGGGCCACCTGTCCGGCCCTGCGGAATGGGCTTCGCCGGACGCGATTGGCTTGATCAGGACAGCCCTGTCGCGCTGACGATCCGTGGGCTCCCAGTGCTTCCTGGGTCCCTGACCTGACCAGGTCAACGCATTCGGGCCTTGGGGCACCCTTGCCGAGAGCTGTTCGCATTCCCACATCCGCCGTTGGATTCGATAGGAGCCTTGTGCATGTCTGCACCGCGTATGGACTGGGATGATCTTCGCTTTGTGCTTGCTATTGCGCAGGCGGGCTCACTGTCAGGTGCTGCGCGCAAGCTCGGCGTCAACCACGCCACCGTGTTTCGCCGTTTGAAGGCCATGGAAGATGGCATTGGGGTGCGGCTTTTTGAGAAGCACTCCGACGGTTTCGTCACGACCCCGGCAGGCGATGAGGCGGTCGCCGTGGCCGTGGATCTTGAGGAACGCGTGACCGGCCTCGAACGGCGCATTGTGGGTCGCGATGTCGGCCCGATGGGTGTTGTTCGCGTGACAACGGTTCCCGAGATGATGTTCGGGTTATTGCCGCCGATCGTTGCTCGGCTTTCCGTGCGCTATCCAGGCATCAGGCTTGAAGTCATTGGGGACACGGGGAGCGCAAACCTGTCGCGCCGCGATGCAGACATCGCGATCCGTTTTACGCGTACCCCACCTGAGCAACTCATCGGCCGCAAGGTCGCGACAGCCTGCACAGCGATCTATGCCGCACCAACCTTCATTGCAGCGCAGGATCCTGCGGTTCCGCTCGCAGATCAGCCCTGGGTCGGGTTTGATGAGGGCATGGCGCATTTGCCGAGCGCGCGCTGGTTGGCAAAGACATTGGGGCCCCGCGCCCCCATTGTGACATGCAACAACGTGACCGGGATCGCGCGCATGGTCGAGGCAGGCCTTGGGCTTGGCCTTTTGCCCTGCATGCTGGGCGAACGCATGCCCGGCCTTGTCCGTGTGGCACCACCCGACCCCGATTGGTCGACCGAGGTCTGGCTCCTGACGCATCCCGACGTCCGCGACGTGTCGCGTGTGCGCGCCGTGTTTGATGTGCTTGCCGAAGAGTTGGTCAAGCTCCGCCCGGTCTTCAGTGCTGCGGTTCCGGCCACGCTCATGGACTAACGTTAGGTGGGAACAACTCCGTCGATCTGTTCTTCGTCACATCCCTGTCATGTAGGGTTGCGAAGGGCAGGCAGGGCACGAGGCCCGATCAGGAGATGATCCCATGTTTTTCAAGCGGATGACCGCAACGGTCGCAGCGACATTGTTCGCCGCCGCATTTGCCCTGCCAGCCAAGGCTCAGGGCGTCGAGTTCACAGGTGCAGGTGCCACGTTCCCGGCACCAGTCTATACCGCCTGGGCTCAGGCTTATCGTCAGGCCACCAATAACACCCTGAACTATCAGGCGATTGGCTCTGGTGGTGGCATCAACCAAATTCAGAATCGCACGGTCGATTTCGGCGCATCCGATGCCCCGGTTCCGAGCCAGAGATTGACCCAGCAGCGCCTGGTTCAGTTCCCCGCGGTGATTGGTGCCGTTGTGCCGATCATCAACCTTGAAGGCGTTGCCAAGAACCAGCTTCGGCTGACGGGCGATGTCATGGCCGAGATCTACCTTGGTACTATTCGCACCTGGAACGATCCGAAGATCACCGCCTTGAACCCGGGCCTTGCTCTGCCGAACCTGGCGATCCAGCCGATCTATCGCTCCGATGCCTCAGGCACCACCTTCGTCTTCACGACGTATCTCGCCGAGAGCAATGCGACCTGGCGCGCGGAAGTTGCCGCTGCGACCTCGGTTCAGTGGAAGGCGGGCGCGGGCGCTCGCGGTAATGACGGTGTTGCAGGTGCCGTTCGCAACACACGTGGCGCCATCGGGTACGTCGAGTACGCGTTTGCTGCGGAAAACAATCTTGCGACAACTCAGCTTCGCAACGTCGGCGGACGCTTTGTCGAGGCAACGATTGCCAACTTCCAGGCCGCCGCAGCTGCTGCGGATTGGGAAAACTCGCAGGATCTGGCCGCGTCGATGATCAATCGCGCCGGTGAGAACAGCTGGCCGATCGTATCCCCGACCTACATCCTGATGCCGCGCGATCCGCGCGATCCGGCGCGCGCAAAGGCTGTCCTCGACTTCTTCGCTTGGGCGTTTACGCCAGCCGGCGATCGGCTCGCCGAGCAGCTCCACTATATCCCGCTGCCGGACGCGGTTGTCCGCCGCGTGAAGGCCGCATGGCCGCAGATTGTCACGCCGCAGGGCCAGCCACTCTGGACGAACTGATCGCTAGTGACTCACCCCCGCCGGGTTGACCGGCGGGGGTGGCTCATTCTGCTTCGCCACTATCCACTTCAGGTTCTGGTGTCATTCCGGGTGTTGATATGACCGTTTTGTCCAGTGCGGATTCTGCTCCAGGCGCTTCTTCTGGCCGCCTCCAGGCTTCGATCCGTCGCGGCGTCTTGATCGATACGATTTTCGGCGCAGCCCTTTGGGCGGCTGGTGGTCTGGTGCTGGTGATCCTTGGTACGATGATCATCCTGCTGGCCTATGATGGCTGGCCTGCACTTCGTCACTTTGGTATGGCATTTTACACGACAGCGACCTGGAACCCGGTCACCGAGCGTTTCGGTGCCATGTCGATGCTCTACGGCACGCTGGTCACTTCGCTTATCGCGGTCGTGATTGCAGTTCCCGTGTCGTTTGGAATTGCATTCTTCCTTACCGAAGTCTGCCCGCAAGCCTTTCGCCGCCCGATTGGCGTGACGATCCAGCTTCTCGCCGCGGTGCCTTCGATTATCTACGGCATGTGGGGCGCGCTGGTGGTCGCCCCGTTCATTGCCGCCTGGCTTCAACAGCCCCTCATTTCCGGCTTCGGTTGGATCCCGCTTTTCGGTGGTCCGGCGAACCAGTTCAGCATGTTCACCGCCGGCCTGATCCTGGCGCTGATGATCCTGCCCTTCATCACCGCGATGTTTGTCGAGACGCTCGAGTCGGTTCCGCCCATGCTCGCTGAATCCGCCTATGGTGTGGGTGCAACGACCTGGGAAGTCTTCCGCAACGTGCGCATTCCCTACGGTCGCACCGCCATGGTCGGCGCGGGCATGCTGGGTCTTGGGCGTGCGCTTGGCGAAACCATGGCTGTCACGTTCGTGATCGGCAACGCAAACAGGATTTCGGCGTCGATTTTCCAGCCCGGCTCATCGATCGCGTCCGTGATCGCCAACGAGTTCGGCGAAGCGGAGATTGGAAGCCTCAAGCTTTATTCGCTGCTGCAGCTTGGGTTCGCGCTCTTCGTGATTTCCTTCATCGTGCTGGCGGTTTCGCGCCGGCTCGTCCGCAGCCGTCTGGATTGAGGCGCATCATGGCCACAACAAATGCAGGGCGTCTTGCACGCCGCCTGGCTGTCGACAAAACGATCAAGCTGGTTTCGACCCTTCTGGCGACTATCGCTCTTGTGCTTCTTGCGATGATCCTGTGGGCGCTGTTCTTCAATGGCGTGCGCGCGCTCGGCCCCCATGTGTTCTTAAACGACACATTCGGACGTCCGAACGGACTTGCGAACGCGATTGTCGGCTCTCTCATCCAGGTAGGCTTCGCGACAGTGATTGCGCTGCCTGTCGGTGTTCTCGCCGGCACGTTGCTCGCTGACCTCGGCAAGTCCTCGAAACTTGGCGAGACGGTGCGCTTCGTGAACGACGTCTTGTTGTCGGCACCCTCGATCTTGATCGGACTGTTCGTCTACACACTGATCGTTCTGCCGATGGGGCGCTTTTCAGGATGGGCGGGCGTTGCAGCTCTTGCGATCGTCATGTTGCCGGTCATTGTGCGCTCGACCGAAGACATGTTGCGGCTGGTTCCCGTGCAGTTGCGTGAAGCAGCCTACGCGCTTGGCGCATCGCGCTGGACGGTGACAAGATCGGTGCTCTGGCGTGCGGCCCGCGCCGGTATTCTGACCGGTCTCCTGCTCGCCATTGCGCGTGCTGCTGGCGAAACCGCTCCGCTGCTGTTCACGGCGTTTGGTAATCCGCAGACATCGTTTGATCTCAATCAGCCCATGGCGACGCTGCCGGTCCAGATTTTCAATCTGACGCTCAGTGCGGATGCAGATTCGATCGCCCTTGCATGGGCCGGTGCGCTCATCATCACCGTGGGTGTGCTTGCCCTGAATATCACCTCACGCCTTCTCATCTCGCTCGGCCAGAGAAAGTAACAGTCATGAACGCGATGACATCCGACAGTGCAGCGTTGATCAACAAGCAGCGCACCGAATCCTCGATCGAAGGGGTGAGAAGCCGCGCGTCGATCAAGAACCTCGATTTCTTCTACGGCGATAATCAGGCGCTCTATGACATCAATCTCGAGGTGCTGGACAAGCGCGTGACCGCGATGATCGGTCCGTCGGGATGCGGAAAGTCGACGTTGCTGCGCATCCTGAACCGGATGTTCGAACTTTATCCGGGTCAAAGGGCCAAGGGACAGATCCTGCTCGATGGTGAGGATATCATCGATGCAAAGACGCCCGCCGCAGCCACCCGCGCCAAGGTCGGGATGGTGTTTCAAAAGCCAACCCCGTTCCCGATGACGATCTACGACAACATTGCGTTCGGCGTCGGTCTTCACGAAAAGCTGTCCAAGGCCGATCTCGACCAGCGTGTTGAGTGGGCGTTGCGCAAGGCCGCGATCTGGGAAGAGGCAAAGGACCGCCTCAAGACCTCTGCGCTCGGCCTGTCCGGTGGTCAGCAGCAGCGCCTGTGCATTGCCCGCACGATTGCGGTGAAGCCCGAGGTCATCCTGCTTGATGAGCCGACGTCGGCACTTGATCCGATTTCAACGTCACGCATCGAAGAGCTGATTGATGAACTCAAGTCCGAGTTCACGATCATGATCGTCACGCACAACATGCAGCAGGCCGCGCGCTGTTCGGATGTGACAGCCTTCTTCCTGCTCGGAAAACTCATGGAATCCGGTCCGACCAATGACATTTTCATGAGCCCGAAACGTCAGGAAACCATCGATTACGTCACTGGCCGCTTCGGCTGAGCCCTGCGGGGAAGAGGATATCAAAATCATGGAAAACCCGCACATTGTAACGGCCTTCGAGAACGATCTGCAGAACCTCAAGCGTCGCGTCATCGAGATGGGCGGACTTGTGGAAAGCGCGGTTGCGGACGCCGTCCTTGCCTTGAGCCGGCGCGACCTCGAACTGGCCCGCGTCGTGATCGCAAACGACGCCAGGATCGACCAGATCCAGCGCGAGATCGAAGAGGCGGCGATTCTGGTGATCGCCAAGCGCCAGCCCCTTGCAGTGGATCTGCGCGAGGTCATCGCGGCGCTTCGCGTGGCCAACGATCTTGAGCGCGCCGGCGATATGGCGAAGAACATGGCCAAGCGCGTGCAGGCCATCGACGGCCTGGTCCCGAGTGCAAAGCTTATGCTCGGCGTTGAAAACCTGTCGCGCCTCGCGCTTGAGCAACTCGAGACCGTTCTCGATGGCTACGCCTCAAAGGATGTCGAGAAGGCGCAGGCTGTGCGCGCAAGCGATGGCTCGATTGATGCGGTCTACACGTCGATCTTCCGCGAACTCCTGACCTACATGATGGAAGATGCGCGCACTATCACCTCGTGCACCCATCTGCTCTTTACCGCCAAGAACCTCGAGCGGATTGGCGACCACGCGACCAACATCGCCGAGACGATCATTTATGTCGCCACCGGCGAAGCGCCACGCGATGACCGGCCCAAGGCTGACGAAACCAGCATGGGCGTGAAGGTCGGGTGATGAAGACGCGTGTCCTGATTGTCGAGGATGAGGAGCCGATCGCGGTTTTGCTGCGGTACAACCTCGAGGCAGACGGGTACGCGGTTGAAACCGAAGCACGCGGCGACCGCGTGGAACAGATGGTCGCCGAGGAGCCGCCAGACCTCATCATCCTGGACTGGATGCTGCCCGGTGTCTCAGGCATCGAGATCTGCCGGCGTCTCAGGGCGCGCGAGCAGACCCGCCGCCTGCCCATCCTGATGCTCACGGCGCGAGGTGAGGAGTCCGAGCGCGTGCGCGGACTGTCCATTGGTGCTGATGATTACGTCACAAAGCCTTTCTCGCTGCCGGAGCTTCTCGCCCGCGTACGCAGCCTGATCCGCCGCGCCCGGCCGGATCTGTCGGACCGGCTGCTTGAGGCCGGCGATATCGTCCTTGATCGCGAGACATTCCGCGTTTCGCGCGCCAGCCGCGACTTGATGCTGGGCCCAACCGAGTTTCGGCTGCTCGAGTACCTCATGCGTTCGCCAGGCCGTGTCTATACCCGCGCGCAGCTCCTTGATGGCGTTTGGGGGCGTGACAGCGACATTGATGAGCGCACTGTTGATGTCCACGTCGGTCGCCTGAGAAAGGCAGTCAGCACCGACAAGGAGGTTGACCCGATCCGCACCGTGCGCGGCGCAGGTTATGCCTTCGACGAGCGGTTCGGCGCGCTTAAGCCTTGAGCGTCGTGATCACGTCCGCGTAGGTCTCAAGCGCCGCGCTGCCTTTGGGTGACAACCCGTAGATGCCGCGCTGCTCACGCTGGAACCAGCCATAGACATCGTTTTGAACAATGCCGGCTGCGCGTGCGACGCCAGCCTTGCTGCGCATCAGCGCAATGCTCGAAGGTCCGTCCGTTCCGATCAGGGCAACGCAACGCAGCGCGTCCTGACGATAGGCTGTCATGCGTGGCCGGCGTGTGCTGCCGCCTTGGTTCGGATCGCCGACCCTGTGTTGGAACTCTTTCAGGAGCAGCGTGATCCGCTTCTTTGCAGGCCTCGGCGTGTAGGGGACGGGATCCGCCATGGCTTCAACGATCTGACCATGGACCAGGAGAACGCCAAGCCCAAGGCGCTTACACAGCTTGAGTGTATCGCTGAGTTGCGCGCGCTTCGGCGGCTGGAACGCGAGGTAGACGGTGTCGCTGATGGCCTGACGATCAATGCCCTGCAAGAGCAGCTTGAGCGAGAACTGGCTCTTGAGCTCGACAATGACCGGCGGCTCGTCGCCCCGGATAGCGACCACATCGCAGTCCTTGACCTCTGCCTTGACGCTATAGCCCTGCGCTTCGAGAAACCCCTTCACAGGCGGATAAAGGTCTGTCTCAGGCATGGGCCAAGACCTGATCTGCTGTCGCTTTGGTCCTTCGCATCAGCGCTCCCTGCCATGATTTCAGGCCCGCTGTCACCAACCCGCCTTCAAAAGAAAGCGCTCCGGTGACCTGTCACCGGAGCGCTCATCTCTCAGCAATCGCGGATCAGGTGCGCGGCAGCACGGCGATATCGCGCACTGCGCTCGGCAAGCCCGTGATCGCGCCGGTCGCGCTGACGCGCCCGTTTGCCACGTCCAGGCGGTGCAGTGTTCCGCCGGCAACGAGCCAGCCCGTGTTGCCACCATTGCCATCTGCGGCAACGTCAAAGGCCACATTGCCCGTTGTCCCTGTGGTGCCAATGGAGACGAGGATGCCATCATTGGGAGGCGCCTGACGGGCGAAAATGCCGCTGCGGTCGATGTCCACCAGACCAGTCTCGCGCGCGCCTCGGAACTGGTTGAGATAGCCGAGGGCGACCACCGCTGCGGTGCGGGCGGCGTTCGTGTCATTGTCTGCAAAGCGGATGCGACCATCCACCGCGACTTTTCCATCATCGACATTGGCGCGCAGGTTCATGCCGTCGGCGCCAACGATGCGAAGGCGATCGGCAACCGGATTGAACTTGGCGGCAACGCCGACGCCAGCGGTGATCATGGTCTCAAGGCGCGCCTTGATCGTTGCAGCCCCGCTCGTGGTGTTGACGGTGACCACCGTGCCGTCTGTCGCAAGGGCATAGAGCATTCCATCGGACGGGCGCACATCAATGGCAACCACCGGGGTCGTCATGCCGCTGATCCGGATCGTCGATGTGACGCGGCGGCTGTCGGAATCGATCATGGCGATCTGATCATTTCCAACAAGCGCCGCAATGATGTCGGCCTTTGCGGGCATCGCAGCGAAGAGCGATACGAGGGCGGTGGCGGCTGCAAGTTTTGTGACGGACATGGTTTTTCCTCCTGGTCGCGTCGTTGGAGGGGCTGCAGGAAGCGAGACAAGCGCAGCACCCATGTCAGGAAGACACGTCAGATGCGGCGTTGGATGCAGCGCCCCGAATTATTTTCGCTTTCTTGCATCCCAATGCTTTTTCAGGGGTAGATGGTTGAGGGCACATGCGCCCGGAGGCAAAGATGAGCGCTGAGAGTGCAAAGTCCGTCTCGATCCTGATTGCCGCCGTAGCGCGCGGCGAGACCCCCGCGCTGAGCGCGCTATATGCCCAGGAAGCGCCGCGCATGCTCGGCGTTGCCATGCGCATCCTCAAGCGCCGCGCGCTTGCGGAGGAGGCCGTGCATGACGCCTTCGTGCAGGTCTGGAACAGGGCTGCAAGCTTTGACGCTGTGCGGGGCGAAGGGCGGGCGTGGCTTTACGCGATCCTGCGGCACCGCTCGCTCAACATCCTGCGTGGCGAGGCGCGGACCGAACTCACGGATGATCTCGAGGCGCTCGACAGCGAAAGTCCTGCCGAGGGCCCGGAAGCAGCGATGGCGCGCCTGTCGGATGAAAGCCGCCTCAGACATTGCCTCGAGGGGCTCGAACCTGATCGGCGCAAGGCTGTGCTCCTCGCTTTCGTCGATGGCCTGTCGCATGGCGAACTGGCGGAGCGGCTGAAAATGCCTCTCGGAACGCTGAAATCGTGGATCCGCCGTAGCCTTTTGGCCCTCCGGGAGTGCATGGAATGAGCGCTATCGACAAGA
>JAIYEB010000124.1 GCA_027487195.1 Hyphomicrobiales bacterium
CCGGGAACAGACCATAGCCAAGAATGATGCCTGTGTGCGAGACGCGCGCAGCGGCCGAGCCGCCAAGCCCGAAGACAAGGGCGGCCAGGACAGCGGCAATCGGATGCCATCCAAGGTGGCGCCCGAGGGCCAGCATGCCCAACATGCCGGCAAGGAGATGCGCATAAACGAGCGCGTCAAACACTTCGAGCCGTGCCTCGGGGGCAATCAGCGCCAGCGCGCGAAAGCCCGGGTGCAGGACCAGGGATTGCGGGTCGGCCACGCTCGGGTGGCCCATGTAATGGTAAGGGTTCCAGATCGGCGAGCCACCGCCTTCCAATGCCCGTCCCAGAAACCGGAAGAACGCATAGAACTGCGTTTTGGAATCCCACGGCACAACCAGGCCGCTGAGTGGCCAGACAGACAGGGCAATTGCCCACACAAGCGTGACCGCTGCGAATGCGATCAGCGTTTCGCGCCGGGTCCAGGTCACAGCGTGATCTCGATTGGGCTTGAAAGTGTCATCAGGTCGAGGTTGTCGCCGGCAGGCGCCCGCTCGATGACCAGCACCTCGCATGGACCGAGCATGATCAGCGGAGCGTGCCAGATCCCCCGTTTCAGGTTCCATCCCTGGCCGGGGGCCGTTAGAAAGGCGTGGATTGCCCCCTCCTCGGGCTGCCCGTGCGCGACAACAACGAGAGAGCGGATGGCGGCCAGAGGCTGGAAGGCCTGGCTGCCGAGCGGATGGCGTTCCATGACATCGACATGGACCGGCAGTGTGCGCCCTTCGGTGCGAAACAGGTGTATGGCCGCCCGCCCCATGCCTTCGGCAAGATCCGGTATCGCCACATCATCAAAGCGCTGCGACGTTCCCGCGTTGATGAGGCGGGGTGAGCGACCATGTGAAGTGATGACGTCGCCAAAGTCCCGGAAAGCTTCGGGGCTCATCACTGCAGGCCTGAGCTTCATAGGCCGTTGAAGCCTTTGCCAGGATACCCTTTGGCAAGCCCCGCCCGCGCAACCGCGCCGCGCAAGGGCTCGTCAGGGAGTAACCGCGCCAGGAGCGCACGAACCGCAATCAAGGCCTCGACGTCAACGCCGGTTGAAAGACCCATGCTCTCCAGCAGCACGACAAGATCTTCTGTCACGATGTTGCCCGCAGCGCCTGGCGCGTAGGGGCAGCCGCCAAGGCCGGCAAGGCTTGCATCGAACGTCGTGACACCCGCATCGAGCGCCGCGACAACATTGGCGAGCCCTTGTCCGCGCGTATCGTGAAAATGCGCCGCTCCCGCCTTGTCGCCAATTTCGCGACGCAGGGCTTTGAACAGGCGACGGACCTGCGCCGGATTGCCCATGCCGGTGGTGTCAGACAGGCCAACACTGTCGGCGCCGGCTTCTGCGGCAGCCACTGCGAGCCGGATCACGCGGTCCTCCGGCACAGGGCCTTCGATGGTGCAGCCAAACGCCGTCGAGATTCCGATTTCCAGACCCGGCTGTCCGGGCGTCGCCAGCCTCAGGGCATGGATGGCTTCAACCTCGGCGATCATGGCGTCAGGATCACGCCCGACATTAGCCATCGAATGCGCAATCGAGGCCGAGACAGGAACCGTGACTTTCGGAGTCCCGACCGCGAACGCGGCTTCGGCACCCATGCGGTTTGGCACGAGCGCGACGATCTGGGGTCCGGCAATGGCGATGGCATCCCGGACCACCTCATCGGTCCCCGCCATTTGCGGCAACCGCTTTGGCGAAACGAACGATCCGACCTCAATTTCTGGCAGGCCCGTCGCTGCAAGAGCGCGCACAAGCGCAATACGATCGGCGATGGCAAGAACAGCGCTGACGGACTGCAGCCCGTCTCTGGGTGCAACTTCGCTGACAAGGATGTCGCGTGTCACGAGCGCATGACCGGCGCGATGGCAGAATTTGTCCAGAGGGCTGAAGGATCGCGTGGCAGAGGCAGTCCGGCGGCTGCAATGGCCGAGAATGACTCGTTCCAGAGCTCGGGCACATTCAGCAGCAGCTGATCAGCGCCGCGTGACAGCCAGAGTTCGCGCACGATGGTCTCGGAAATCTGGATCGCCGCCTCCATGTCGCGTGCGCCGGGCATCTCGACCTCGCGCAGCGCCCGCTCAAGGATTGTGCGCGCAGGCGTCACCATGATTTCACGCATGGAATCGCGCAGCGCCGTCAAAACCCGCGTCAGGACCGGGCCACGCGAGGCAACCGTGTCCCGGCTCACGACATAGCATTGTCCTGGCATGGGCGCGTAGCGATCCGTGGACCAGGCCTCTATGGCAACGCCGCGCCGGCGCAGCGCAATCGGCGCAATGATTGACGCCATGAAACAGTCGATCCGGCCCTGACGCACCAACTCGATGGTGCCGGGATTGTCCCCGGTGACCTCGCGCCGCGCGGCGTCCGGTTGAAGTCCGACCTTGCGCAGCATCAAGTCGAGGAAAATCCCGGTGGATCCACCAACCGACACGATGCCCACGGTTTTGCCCGCAAGATCCTGCGCCCGTGTTACGGGCCGGTCCGCCGGGCTGATGACATGAAACGTGCCACCCTGCTGCGGGGTTGCAACTGCGACGAGGGGGGCGTCGGTCCGGGCAACGGCCTGGATCACATCCAGCGCGGACGCGCGGGTCAGGAACGCTTGCCCGGAGGTGACCTGTTGCAGGCCCTGTGCGGTTCCATTTGCAGATAACAGCCGGACATCAAGGCCGAGGCGCGCAAAATGCCCTCCGGTCTGGGCATTCACCATCTCGAGAAAGTTCGGGCCAAACGCAAACGGCGTCATGATGACGACGGACTCGCGCGCCTGCGCCCGCACGATTGGCGCCCCAAGCGCGAACGGCGCGAGCAACGCTGTGCGGCGGGTGAAGCGCACGGCTCTTGATCCTTGTCCAATAGTCATCGGCATGACGGCTGGCAGACAATAGGATAGCCAAGGCGGCCTTAGCAAGGCCGCGCCACCCCTGGGCTTTTACGGTGTCGCCTGGGCGAAAGGGGCCGCGCGCTCGTGCAACCCCTTACCGTTCAAGGTCCGGCTCGGCATAAAACCGCGACCGGCCCGGCGGGCCGGTCAATCGCCTCACGCCGCCTTTTGCCCGGTTTTGGCGAGTTCTTCCGCGCGCAAGTCCTTGCGCAGAATTTTCCCGACGTTGGTCTTTGGCAGTTCCGCACGAAACTCGACCTGCTTTGGAACCTTGTAGCCTGTCAGATGCTCACGGGCGAAAGCCTTGATCTGATCGGCAGTGACGGACTTGTCCTTGAGGACCACGAAGGCCTTGACCGCTTCGCCAGCCGCGCCATCGGGCACGCCGATGACGGCAGCTTCCAGAACGCCAGGATGCGTCACGAGCACATCCTCGACTTCGTTCGGGTAAACATTGAAGCCCGAAACCAGAACCATGTCCTTCTTGCGGTCGACGATCTTGAAATACCCGTCAGTGTCCATGATGGCGATATCGCCGGTGGCGAACCAGCCGTCACGCATGACCTTGGCAGTCTCCTCCGGCTTTTCCCAATAGCCGCTCATGATCTGCGGCCCCTTTGCCACGATCTCGCCCGGCGTGCCGGGCGGGACGGGGGCCCAATTGTCATCAACCACCATCATGTCGGTTGAGGGCACGGGAATACCGATCGAGCCGTCCTTTGCCTTGCCGAACGGGTTGAACGAGAGCACGGGCGAGGTCTCGGTCAGGCCAAAACCCTCGACGACAGGCGTCTTCGTGATTTCGGTCCAGCGCGCCGCGACCGCGCCCTGCAGCGCCATGCCGCCGGCTGAGGCACACTTCAGATGCTTTGGCGGATTGTCGATAAACCAATGCTCATTGTTCAGCGCGTTGAAGAGCGTGTTGACGCCGGTGATCCAGGTCACGGGGTAGTTTTCAAAAGCGCGGCGCAGGTTCGAGATCGGGCGCGGGCTTGGGATCAACAGGTTGCGCGCGCCGTACCACCACATCATCAGGAAATTCACCGTGAAGGCGAAGATATGGTAGAGCGGCAGGGCGGTCAGCACCGTTTCCTTGCCCTTTTCGATGTTCTGGCCAACCGCTTCCATGGTCTGCGCCATGTTCATCAGCAGATTGCCATGGGTCAGCATCGCGCCCTTTGAAACGCCGGTTGTCCCGCCCGTGTATTGAAGGCAGGCCAGCGTGTCCGGCCCGACATTTGCGGTGTAGGACGGAACCGTGATCTTCTTGCCCTTCAGGAGGCCGTTGCCCCTATCAATTGCTTCTTCGAATGTGATGTAGGGCACTTCGACAGCTGGAATCTGCTTGTTCCAGTATTTCTGGACGAGCCCGATCACGGTGCGCGGTACGCTCGGCAGATATTCCGCGACGCGTGTCACCACAACATGCGGCACCGCATAATCGCGCATCGCACGTGGCAACTTGTCGGCGAACATGTCGATGATCACGAGCGCCTGCGGGCGCGCGTCGGCCAGCGTGCGGCCCATTTCCTCGCCCGTGTAGAGCGGGTTCAGATTGACCAGAACGCAACCGGCCTTGAACACCCCAAAGGCCACGATCGGGTAGGTCAGCGAATTCGGCACCTGGATCGCAACCCGGTCGCCAGACTGGCAGCCCGCACTTTCGCGCAGATACACCGCGAAGTCATCCGACAGGCGGTTCACTTCCGCATAGGTGAGATTGCCGAACATTCCATTCGGCATGACCGTCGTGAACGCAATCTGGTCGCTGAACACGCGCGCTGTGGCGGTGCAAAGATCCGCAATGGACCGGAACGGGGGGTCAACAATATCCTTGCGCACACCCACATCATAGAACGCGACCCACGGACGGTTCGCTGCAGCCATAGTTATCTCCTCCAGTAGGTCGATCTTGCGTCGTCCTTTGAAAGGATCGTAGCGCGGCTTGGTCGGGTCGGAAAGGGGGTAAGCCTCTGGATTTCCTAATCCCGGGTGACCGAATCGCCGGCATCGGTCATTGTGGCACCGAAACGTCGGGGTGCTTCGTGGTTGAGATTGCGTCAGGCGTCCGGGCCGCCAGTGCGCCACAGGGCCAAGCCCTGTTGCTTGCAGGGCAGTCTTTTGTCGCGCGCGTCCTTGCCGAGAGCGATGGAACGCTGCTGCGGCTGATGAGTGCGCAAGGTCCGCTGACGCTGCCTGTCTCAAAGATGCTGCCGCCTGGAACGCAGGTGCGTATTGATGTCGCCAATGGCCCCCAGGGCCCGGCTGTGACCGTAACGGTTCTGCCAGCTACGGCGCCGCAGAACGCATCTTCTCAGGGCTGGCCAGGTGCCGCCACGACGCTTTCGCAGCGCCTGTCGCAGGACCAGACCTCGCAGCAAGCGGCGCGCTCCGGGCAGGGGCAGACAGCCTCCCCGCCTCCTGCTTCAGCGCTCCAGCCTGCAGTCACCCAGCCAACGGGGCGGGCCGCCACGGTCACGAACGCGCTGCCGCTCGCGGCTGCCGCCGATTCCCAGACGTCACAACCGCAGCAGACAGACCGGGCCAGCGCGCAAGCCCTCGCCCAGTCGCTGCAGGGGCAATCAATTCGCGGGCAGGGGGCACTCGCACCTGCGCTCGCAACGATTGCAGCGGTCGCCGCCAGCCAGGAAGGCGACATGCCTAGGCCTGTGCGGCTTGCCGTGGGCGAAGTTTTGCAGCGCATGATGCCGCTGGACAAACCACTCACACCCGATGTCTTGCGCAGCCATATCCAGCAAAGCGGAGTGTTTCGCGAGGGGCAAATGGCAGCCGGCTTGCCTGTGGGGCTCGATCTCAAGACTGCGCTCCTCGATCTGACCAAAGCCCTTGGTGCGATGCCAAGGCGCGTGTCGGATGATCCGCTCGAACGCCCCAACGTCCCGCGTCGGGGCGCGGTGCCCTCTCCCCAGGGCGCGCTGGCAATCCCTGAACTTTCCGGCAATGTCGCGGCCGGATTGGAAAGCCTGAAGTCAGCTTCGGAAGGCGCGCTTGATCGGCTTCGGCTGTTGCAGATCGCCTCAAGGCCTGATCGGGCCGAGATTGGCGCGCCCGCACCGGCTCAAGGGCAGGTGCAGCTGGAGGTACCCTACAGGCTTGGCGAACAGGTCGGCGTGATCTCCATGCTGATCGAGCCCGATGCGGACGAGGAGGATCGCCAGCGCTCCCGCGCCGGCAAGGGGCGGACCTGGCGCCTGTCGTTTGCATTGGATGTCGAGCCGCTTGGGCCGGTCCATGGCGAGGTCCGGGTGCGCGGCCTGGAGACAACCGTCGGGCTTTGGGCTGAACGCCCTGAGACAACACGCGCCTTTCTCGATGCCTCCAGCGAGCTGAAGTCGGCCTTGTCAGAGGCCTCGCTTGAAGTGGGCGACGTCTCGATGCGTCGTGGATCGCCTCCGCAGCGCGCCTCCACATTGCAGCATCTGGACAGGCAGGCATGAGCGCGCCCGAAAAGCCCGCCATGGCTGTGGCCCTGGCCTACGCACATCCCGGTGTGCCGCGCGTTTCCGCAAGCGGCCGGGGAAACATGGCCGCCAGGATCGTCGAGACAGCCCGTGCATCCG
>JAIYEB010000166.1 GCA_027487195.1 Hyphomicrobiales bacterium
ATCCCAAGCCTGGCCTGCCCGCGTGCAATCGCGACCTCAACCTCGAGCATCGCGCCCAGTCTTGCATGGCCATCAAAGACATCGCGCATTGACGCTGATGCCATCAATCGCCCGACCAGCGGATCATCAAGCAGCGAGAAAGACATCTAGCGTGCGCCTCCTGTCAGGACAGCCACCGCACCATCATCAGGCAGATTCCCGGAAATACCGTCACAAGTGCCAGTCGGATAAGGTCAGCGGCGAGGAAGGGCAAGACACCGCGATAGGTCTCTGCGATCGGAACGCGCTTGGCGAGGGCGGAAATGACGAACACGTTGAGTCCGATGGGTGGCGCCGTCAGGCCAATGCCGACAACGATCAGCACCAGAATTCCGAACCATATCGCCGTTTCATCGGGCGTCATGCCGAAGTCGAGGGCTGCAATGATCGGGAAGAAAATCGGCAAAGTCAGCAGGATCATGGCGAGCTCATCCATCAGCGCACCGAGGATGACGTAGACCACCAGCATCAGGACGAGGATCTTGTAGGGTGACAGGCCCGAGGCCTGCATCCATGCCGCGATGTCGTTTGGCACCTGGGAGAGCACCAGAAAGCCATTGAAAATCTCAGCGCCGAGAATGATCGCGAAGATCATGGCCGACGTCTCAGCCGTCTGTATCAGCGATGTCTTGATCTCCGCCCATCCAAGGGTTCGCATGGCGAGCCCGGTGACAAGCATGCCAATGCAGCCGACGGAAGCGCCCTCGGTCGGCGTGAAAACCCCGCCATAGATGCCACCGACAACCGTGATTGCAATCAGGATGGCCGGCCAGACCTTCATGATCGCCGCAATGCGTTCGGCCCTCGGCATCCGCGGTGCGAGCGGAGCAAGCGCCGGATTTCGCCAGACAACAAGCGCAATCACGACGCAATAAGACAGCGCAGCCAGCAGGCCGGGGATGAGAGCTGCCATGAACAGCTTGGCGATGTTCTGGTCGGTCGAGATGGCATAGACGACGAGGATCACGGACGGTGGGATCAGGATTCCAAGCGTTCCGCCCACTGCAATCGTGCCGGTGGACAGGCTGCCGGCATAGCCATAGCGGTCGAGTTCCGGCAGCGCTGCGCGGCCAAACGTGGCTGTGGTCGCAACCGATGAGCCGCAAATGGCGCCAAACGCCGTGCATGCCCCAATGACACCCATGGCAAGCCCGCCGCGACGATGGCCAACGACGGCCGCCGCCGCCCTAAACAGCAGGGTCGACAAGCCAGACTTTTCGGCAAACGCCCCCATCAGGATGAAGAGCGGGATGACCGAAAGCGTGAAGTTGGCAAACAAATGATACGGCGTGGTCTTGATCCACTGCATGAACGCGCCAACGCCCATGAAATGGACATAGCCGGCCGTTCCGACCACCCACATCGCAAGGCCAACCGGCATGCGGATCATGATGAGGCCAAGCATGGCGGCAAAGCCAAGGAAAGCGACGGCTGCCCCGCTCAACGCCCGGTCCTCGCCATGCGCCAGGCGGTAGCAACCGCGACAAGGCCAAGCACCATCATCAGCGAAGCCGCGACCAGGATCGCAGGCCATTGCGGCAATTGAAGCACCATCGAGTTTGTTCCGGATTCGCGCGATTCAAACGCACCGACAAGAAGTCGCCAGCCGATCAACCCGGCAAAGCCCGCATAGACCAGATCCCAGAGCGCATCGACGAAGCGGGAGATGCTCTCCGGAAGCCAGGTTGTGAACGTATCCACGAAAATGTTCCCGCGCTGCCATTGGCACAGCGGCATGAACGCGAAGATCGCAACCGCCGTCGAGATCTGCACCAGTTCGAAATCGCCGCGAATGCCAAAGCCCGTGGTCCAGCGCATGAGAACGCTGATCGTCACGAAGAGCGCAATGAAAAGCGTGATGAGCCCGCCTGCAACGGCAAGCCCATGGGCAACCCCATGAAGCACGCGGTGCAGCACGCCGCCCGGACTGGGCGCGGGCGGCGCAATCTCACTCACGTCAGGCTACCTCGTACTTGGCAAGCGCTGCGCGGGCATCAGCCATCAGCTTCTCGGTATTCAGCCCGCGCTCGCGCGCTGCCGCCATCCAGGTCGTTATGACCGGCTGAACAGCGGCCCGAATGCGCTCAAGCTCGGCAGGCGCAAAGGCCGTGATCGTATTGCCCCTGGCGCGAACCACTTCCAGCGACGCTGCGGATGCCGCATCCCACGCTTCACCAGCCATGGTTGCTGCGACCATGCCGGAATTCGCGTCGAGCACGATCTTGAGGTCTGCCGGAAGACCGTCATAGCGCGCCCGGTTCATGGCGAGAACAAAGGTCGAGGTGTAGAACGACGGTGAGCCCGGGAACTCGGTGTGGTTTCGCACCAGTTCATGGACACGCAGCGAAGGCACGACTTCCCACGGGAAGACGGTTCCATCGATAACGCGGTTTGCAAGCGATTCCGGCACCTGCGGCGCGGGCATGCCAATGGGTGACGCACCCATGGCCCGCAGCGCTTCACCCGAGAGACGCGTTGGAAAGCGCAGCTTCAGGCCGTTGAAGTCTTCAAGACGCGCGACCGGCCGGTTGGCGTGCACAAGGCCATGATCATGCGCCCAGAAACAGATCGGGTGCACTTCGCGAAACTC
>JAIYEB010000249.1 GCA_027487195.1 Hyphomicrobiales bacterium
CTGACCCAGGCGAGGTAGGGCGCATACAGCGCGCCCGCGAGCCTGTCCGTCTGCCAAAACACCGGCAGGACCAGGAACGTCGTCACCCAAAGGGGCACCATCTCGATAAGCGCCCAATCCGGACGCTTCAGCGTAAAGAACAGCACGCTCCAGAGAATGTTCAGCCCGGCATTGACGATCAGGATTGCCAGGAGACGGTTCTTTGCCGGGCCGGGACCCATGCGGTTCCAGACCCGTCCGGCCGCAATTACGAACAGGACATAGAGCGTTGTCCAGGCAACCGGAAACACCCAGTTCGGCGGCAGGAAGAACGGTCGATTGAGGGCTGCATACCAGCCATCGTCAAGGATCGTTGAGCGCGAACCAATGGCGCCGACCAGGACCACCGCGAATGTCGCGATGATGTAGGGCTTCAGATTGTTCAGGTTTTCTTTTGTCGCCAAGGCGTCACGAACTCAAAGAGGTGGGCAATGTCTTTCCAGAGAACCCGCAAATGCGCCATGGGATCGCGCTTGACGAGTTCCTTGTTCATGTAGGCGTCCCAAGTCAGCTTCTGGACGTCCTTGTCGGCGCACATCGATACGAATTGCTCGCGACGCTTTTCCGTTCCGTACCAGAAGCGTTGCAGCAGCCCGAGGACGAAGAACACCCGGCCATGGGCTTTCATGAACTGTTTGCGGGCTGTGCGCAATGCGCTGGCCTGACCGCTCGACAGGAACAGCGACACGGCGTTGGCACCGAGCCGCCCGCACAGCATGGCGTAATAGATGCCCTCGCCGGACGCTGGCGCAACCACGCCGCATGCATCGCCAATCAGCAGGACATTCTTGCCATCGTCCCAGCGCTTCATGGGCTTCAGCGGGATCGGCGCGCCTTCCTTGCGGATCGTTTCACAGCCGGCATAACCCTGCTCTTCACGGAAGCGCTGGATGGCGTCGCGCAGCGACAGGCCCTTCTGCGCCGTTCCGGTTCCAATCGAGGTCTTGTCGCCGTGCGGGAACACCCAGCTGTAAAAGTCCGGCGAGTAGCGCCCCTGATAATAGACATCGCAGCGTCTTGAATCGAAGTCAGCCGCCGCGCCCTGCTCCGGCGAGCGCACGATCTCGTGGTAGGCAAACACAAACGGCGGACGCGGCATCTCGGGCATGGCCTCACGGGCCACGGCCGAGTTGGCGCCGTCTGCACCGATCACGGTTCTCGCCCTCAGGCTCGTCAGCCTGTCCGAGCCCTTTTCCCGGATGCCAAGCGCAACGGTTCCATCCTCGAGCCTGATGAGACGCTCGAACAGACCGGTCATGCGGGTGGCGCCATTTTCCCGGGCGCGCTCGCGCAGGAACTCGTCGAAATCCTCACGATCAACCATGCCGACATAGCCACCATCAATCGCCATATCGACGAAGCGCTCGGACGGCGCCACCATGCGGGCACCGCCGATCCGGGCAACGATCAGGTGATCAGGGACATCAAAGTCGCGCACGCACCGTGGCGGGATGGCCCCGCCGCACGGCTTGATGCGGCCGGCGCGATCGACAAGCACGACTGAACGGCCATCCCGGGCCAGATCGCAAGCCGCCGTTGCGCCCGAAGGGCCGCCGCCGATGACGACGACATCATAGAGCGGGCCGGACAGATCGGGCACAAACGCGACCTTGCGCTGGGCTTCGACGGCTGGTTCCTGTGACATGTCCATGGGCTCACCTCGCCGCAGTCGTGGCGTCAAAACCGGATTGTGAATCGAGAGTTCGGGACGCGCTTTCGCGCTGAACGTTGGCCGCATCGCGCGAGACAACAATCGCGAGGGCAGCAGATGCGAGGAACATGATGGCCTCCAGGCCAAACACAATCCCATAGGCCTGAACAGGATCCGCAACGAAGCGGCGCGCCACATCAACCGCAAGCGTGCCCACAACGCCACCGAGCGCAAAGGCAATCGCCTGCGAGGCACCCCAAAGGCCCATGCGCATCCCCGCGCGCCCCTTGGAGCCGGAGTTGGCCATGCCCATCATCGCGCCGATGGCCGCAATGGCAAAGGCGCCGTTGGCCATCCCAAGCAAAACGACGTTGGCCACCAGCGGCCACTGCGCGCCATAGCCGGCGGAGATGGCAAGACCCGCCATGAAGAGCGCAGAGGCCAGGCAACCGCCCACGATCCAGCCCTGCAGGACGGCCACTTTCGAGCGCCCAAACACCGTGCCCAGAACCGCAACCATCACCATGCCGAGAAACACACCGCCATGCTGGTAGCCACCGAGCTTGGTGGATTGGCCAGGTGTCATGCCAAACGCAATGCCCGCAAACGGCTCGAGGATGAGGTCCTGCGTGTTGTAGGCCAGCATCGACACGAAGATGAAGATCGTGAACCGGCGCGCCCTTGGCTCGGCCCAGACTTCAACAAGCGCTTCGCGAAATGCGCTTGGCCGCCGCTCCTCGCCTGACAACTCACTGACATTGCGCTGTGGCTCAACACCCCAGACCGCAAGGCACGAAACCACAAACGCAATCACCGAGACCGCCGACACAACGCCAACGAGGCGCTCGGGCGAGTA
>JAIYEB010000403.1 GCA_027487195.1 Hyphomicrobiales bacterium
CCCCCGACAAGGTCAGGCCAGATCCGATACAGGATCGGTGCAACGGCAATGAGGTTCGCCAGGCCAATTGCCATCGCAAGCACGATGGGATCGTTGAATGTCTCAAGGGCGAAAACACCAAACGTGATCGTTAATGCGGCTCTCAGCACCGTTGCGCCTGCGACAGTTCCGGCCTGCAGCTTTATCCGCCCGACCTCGGCCATGGCATCGTAGAATGTCATGCCAAGCATGATCGTGAACACACCGAGCGCGATCCTTCGATCGATGAGTCCAGATAGCTCGATCAGCAGAAACACGACGCTCGCAAGACCGACCATTGCGAGAACAATCCGCACGTAGGTTGCAATCTGGTCTGCAGATTTCTCGGGTTTGTAGGCCTGGAACAAAGCATAGCGCAGCCATTGCAGGGTCAGGCAGTTCAGGACCAGAGAGGTCGCGAGGATGAGGAGGTAGGTGCCAAAGGCCGCCGCCCCAGCAAGGCGTGCAAAAATGACAACAGCGGCGAGACTGAGGATCGCAGCGAGAATGCGCGCGGAGAGATACAGAAAGGTATGCCAGCGCGTCATGCGATCCCGTTCGTCTGACCCAAATCAGCCATGATCAGCCCTTTGTTTACGCTTCGACCCTAGTTTGCAACCGAGCGCCACTGATGCAGCGGCTACAAGGTTCAAGCCCATGACGAAAGCCGTATCGCCTGCTGGACTGCGCGTGGAGCGGCGCTCGCTGCTTGTCGCGCCGCACGGTGTACGGGACTGGCCTAACCTGCGCGACACCACCATCGTCCCTGATCTCGCGCCCAACGGGCGAGCGTGGCCTCTTGTCCTTGTTCTGATCATTGTACGCAAGCCGAACATGGGTATCGGGGAATCGATACGCTCGGTGGTTCAGCAGGCTTATGGCGAGGTGGAGCTGGGCATCGTCGCCTCGGTTGGTGACAGCGAGATTGATCGCGCCGTCACCCGAAATGAGCGCGCGCTCAATTATCTCTCGGTGACTGATCCCGACGGTCTGGCAGAGGCCGTTGATGTCATCGTCAGGGAAACCAAGGCAGGGCTGATCATCGCCATCGAAGGTGGTGACCTCCTGACACCCGGCGCGCTCGCCTCTCTTTCGTTGCTTCACGTTGCATTCGGCGCGGCTGTCGCGAGCGGTCTGCAGCAAGGTTTTGCATATGATGGCGTGGTCCAGCTCAGCGCCACGGGCCTGCCGGAAGGTCCTATTGATGCCGATGCGCTTCTGGCGGATCCGCAGGCCGCGCCTTCCCTGTCGACGACATCGTTCGAGCGCAGCCTCCTGATCACGCACGGTGGCTTCGGGCGCGCTGTTGCTGACGAGGCCTATCGGCCAACATTTTTCGCAGGTCTCGCCGGCCACAAGCTCTGCCTGGCTGGCCGAGCGGTCACCCTGAAACCGACCCGACGGGATGAAACCCCCGAGATTGAACCGATGACGGCAACCGCCGTCAACGACATCGGCTTTCAGCACGGCGCCGGCATTGCCCATCGCCGTCTGGTCGAGACGTTTGCCTATGCGGGGTTCAATTCGACCGCCCTGCGCCTGCTTGATGAGAGCTCACGCGCGGACCCGGAGCTGGCGGTTCAGTTTCCAAAGACCCTCGACAAGGTGCGTAGCCTGTCACCGGACGTGATCCTGGGAGGTAACGTCCATGGTGCAACGCGCCAGCTCACCATTTTTGAGGACCTCAGCAAGGTTGCGCCGGTCGCCATCGTTCTCCATGACCTGTTTGCGCTGACAGGGCGCTGCGTCTACCCCGGCGCGCAGACGCCGGCCTGTACGCGCTATGAGACCGGCTGCGACAGTTCGTGCCCCACGCCAAACCAGTTTCCCTATCTGCGTCGATCCGCGATTGCCCAGACATTCGCAAACAAGCGCTCCTACCTCTCCGGCGAGGATGCGCCCACCTTGTGGGCAAACTCACACTGGACCGAAGTCACTGCGCGCGCGATGGGTGGACCCGGCCTGAAGTCTCCTGTTGAGCGGATCAGGCTCGCGTTTCCGACAGCCACTTTCCGGCCCCGCGACAGACAGCGGCTCAGGGCGGAACTCGGCCTGCCGGTCGACCACAAGATCCTCGCCTTCTCATCGATTGTGGTGGACACACCAATCAAGGGCTTCGGTGCCCTTGTCGATGTCATGCGAAGGCTTGCTGCCGACGACGTGACGTTTCTTGCAATCGGTCGGCTTGATGATCCGGCAAGTCTGGCCATTCCGGGGCTCGTTTGTTCCGGGGCCCTCGCAGATGATGAGGATGTGGCGCGCTGGTTTGCGGCGGCTGATGTGTTCGTATCCGGAAGCCGGATGGAGACACTCGGCCAGACACCGATCGAGGCAGCGCTGTGCGGAACCCCGAGCGTTGTCTATGGCGTGACGGGCCTGACCGACGCCGTGATCGATGGCGTCTCAGGTCTTTGCGCCCGCCCCGAGCCCAACGCCCTTTATGACGCCGTCAAGCGGCTGATGGATGACAATAAGCTGCGTCATAACCTTGGTGCCTGGGGCAGACTGGCCATGGAGGCCCGCCATTCGCATGCCGGGGCCTATCTCAGCATCAGACCCTCACTTCGGCGTCTTGGTGTTCTGAAGCCTTCCCACATGTCAGGCCAGATCAGGTTTCAACCAAGCCTTGCACGCTCATGGGTGTTCTCGGCCGACCAGCGACGCGCTCCCACGCGCAATGTCTCAAGCACAGATACGCACACAGGTTACCGGGCTGCGCGCCGCGCCAAGCGTTGGGTCCTGGGCGATGCGCAGCCGGTGTGGCTGAGGTC
>JAIYEB010000180.1 GCA_027487195.1 Hyphomicrobiales bacterium
AGCATTTCCGGGAACGCATAGCCGGTCATGGCGCCGTCCGCACCGCGAACCATTTCATAGTCGAGGAACAGCCCGCCATTGCCGCACAGGATCGAAATCCGGTTGGCTTCGCCGGCGGCTTCCCACTTGCGGATCGTCGTGATCTTGTCGAGACCCGGCCAATCCTCATGTTTCAGCATGACGCAGGAGGCATGTGCCTTGACGATGCGCTTGATGACGGAGGGGGCCATCTGAACGGTTGTGACCAACGGGAAGTCCTGAAGGACCCAGGGGGTCTCCGCGCCAATCGCATCAACGGCCTGTGCGAAGTAATTGACGATCTGGTCGTCGGTTCGCACCGACGCCGGCGGCGCAATCATGACGCCGGCCGAGCCCTCGCCCATGGCAGCGGTCGAGAGTTCCTTCATCGCCGCAAAGCCAGGTGATGACACGCCGACGATCACGGGAACCCGGCTCTTCACCCGCGCGAGCACCCGGCGCACGAAGCTCAGTGATTCGGCATGGGTCAGCTTCGGAGCCTCGCCCATGATGCCGAGAATGGTCAGGCCGGTTGCACCCGCACCCAGAAACGCATCGACCATGCGATCTGTTGAGGCCTCATCAAGGGCGCCGGTGTCGTGAAACGGTGTCGGCGCTATCACATAGACGCCTTTGGCGGTGGTATCGAGACGCATGTTCGCTCCATCCCTCAAGCGGCCCTTGCCGCGCGATCAAACCGGCTTTAGCGCTTTGAATGTCATTCACGCAACCTGATGAGGGTCCATGTCACGCATTGCTTATGTCAACGGGGCCTTTGTGCCGCTCGAGCAAGCCACAGTTTCAGTTATGGACCGTGGCTTCCTGTTCGCGGACGGGATCTATGAGGTGACGGCTGTCCTTGACGGCAAGCTCGTCGATTTTGATCCCCATATCGTGCGCCTCGAGCGCTCGCTTGGGGAGTTGCAGATGGCGATGCCCATGTCGGGCGAGGCGTTCCGTGCGCTCCATGTCGAGTTGGCTGAGAAGAACGGGCTCAAGGAGGGCGGCATCTATCTCCAGATCACGCGCGGCGCATTCGAGCGGGATTTCACCTTCCCGAAGGAACCCATCCCGCAGACTGTCGTGATGTTCACGCAGGCCCGCGCGATCCGTCATGCGCCAGCGGCGAAGACCGGCATTCCCGTGATCACGGTGCCGGACATTCGCTGGAAGCGGCGCGACATCAAGTCGGTCGCGCTCCTGGCCCAGGTCCTGGCGAAGCAGGCGGCAGCTGCAGCGGGTGCTGTTGAAGCCTGGATGGTTGAGGACGGTGTGGTCACCGAGGGTGGCTCGTCCAATGCCTGGATCATCACGCGAGATGGCCGGATCGTGACCCGTCAGATCTCCAACGCAATTCTCGCGGGCTGCACCCGCAAATCCGTGATCCGGCTTGCGGAACTGTCCCAACTCAGGATCGAGGAGCGGCCGTTTACGGTCGAGGAGGCCATGAACGCCGCCGAAGCTTTCATTACGTCGGCTTCGAGCTTTGTCATGCCCGTGGTGACGATTGATGGCACCGTCATTGGCGATGGTAAGCCCGGCCCGATTGCGACCAAGTTGCGCGAGATCTATCTCGATTACGCAACGGCCTGAGGCGCGCGGCGCAAGCCGCCGTCTGAGGCTTTTGTCAGCGAGGGCGTGGCAAGGACGCCTTCGCAGAGGAACCTTGTCTGGTGAGGCAAGCGCGCACGTGGGTCTTGCTCAAGCGACCTCAACACCAGGGTTGGCGCCTGCCATCCCAGCGGCGCGCCAGCCCTTCATTGACAAGGCGGTCGCCGACATCGCGGCCATTGACCGATATGCGGGCAAGTGTTCGGCCGAAGCGGTCTTCCCCCTCGCGCCGAACCACGGCTGGCCCCTCGGCCAGGAGGCCCCGGAGCCGATCTGTGGCTAGCCGGCCAAGCCGCGCTTCTGACTCACACTGCGCGTGACGCACCTCGGGGGCATCGACATTCGCGATTCGGATGCGCTCACCCGACAGGAGCACGGTGTCGCCATCGACAATCGTAAACAGCGCATGCGCCTCATCTGTCGGGCGCACCGACAGTAGAAGCGCAAACATCGCGAGAAGGAGCAGACGCATGAGCGCCATGTGGCGCGATGAGAGGTTACGACAAGGTGAAGACCGCGCCCGTGGTCCGATGCGCCTTAACGCGCGCCGATCTGGCCACTGCCGACGATAACCGCGCCGATTGCCATCGCTACGGCGGATTGGGTCGGATCAATGACGGGGATGCCCAGAGCGCTTTCGAGTGGGGCGCGATGGCGCGCCATGCCAGCGCAGCCCATGACAATGGCTTCGGCCTTGTCGAGGTCACGCAGCGCCGTTCCAACTGCAATCATCCGCGCGAGGGTGCCTTCGCCGGATGCGGTTTCCGCAACCGACATGTCAAGCGCACGTTCTCCAACGCATCGCTCGATCACGCCCATCTGGCGCATGTAGCGCAGGTGCCGCTTGATCGAGACATCGCGGATCGCGATGACGCCGAAGCGGTCGGCGCGCGCCAGCGCATCAAGCATCCCGCAGGCCGCAATGCCGAACACCGGACGCGGTGTCGCTTCGCGCGCAATGTAGAGGCCCGGGTCGGAGTAGCACGCGATCACGTAGGCAGACGCCGGGTTGGCAGCGATGAAACGCGCAAGCATGGGGCCAGCACCATCGACATGGGCCTGGCTTTCGATCCCGAACGGGCCGTCATCAAGCTGGACGCAGGTGAGCCGCGGCAGGCCCGGCGCGCGAAAGCCAGCGACCGCAGCATCAAGTCCGGATGTGACGGCCGGATTGGAATTCGGATTGATGATGAGGATTTCGGGTTCGACCATGTTTTTCTCGCAGTGCGCCTGTTTTCTGTCCTAACCTGTCCGGACAGTTTGGTCGACTGAAACGGAGTGAAGACGCATGAAGCCCTACGATCTCATCATCCGCGGCGGAACAGTTGCGACGGCATCACAGACCTTCAAGGCGGATGTCGCCATTCGCGGCGAGGCCATTGCTGCTGTTGGTCGCGGGCTTGGACCGGCGCGACGCGAGATCGACGCAACGGGCCGCGTTGTTGTGCCGGGTGGTGTCGATAGCCACACCCATATCGAGCAGTTGACCGCGGCAGGCATCATGAACGCTGACAGTTTCGAGACAGCGACCAGGGCGGCTGTCCAGGGCGGAACGACGAGTGTCATTTCCTTTGCAGCGCAGCATGTTGGCATGTCGCTGGCCAAGGTTGTTGACGATTACGCGGCTCTTGCGGGTCGTGGCGCCGTCATCGATCATGCTTTCCACCTACTGCTCGCCGATCCGACGCCGGATGTGCTCGCACGGGAGGTGCCCCAGCTTGTGCGGGCTGGCCACACCTCACTCAAGGTGTTCATGACCTATGACCGTCTCCGGCTTGATGATGAAAAGCTGCTCGACGTACTTCAGGCCGCAAAGGACAATGGCGCGCTGGTCATGGCGCATTGCGAGAACCATGGGATGATCCGCTGGATGGCGGACCGGCTGGTCGCCCAGGGGCAGACAGCCCCCAAATTCCACGCTGCAGCCCATATGCGGGCGTCCGAGCCCGAGGCCATCAATCGTTTCATCACGCTGGCGCGCCATGTCGGGCAAAAGGTGATGATCTTCCATGTCTCTACCGCTGAAGGGGCTGCGATTGTGCGTCAGGCGCGCGGCGAGGGGGCTGACGTTGAGGCCGAGACCTGCCCGCAATATCTGTTCTTGACGGGCAAGGATCTTGACCGGCCGGGCAATGAAGGCGCGCGGTACGTCTTCTCGCCACCCCCGCGCGAGCGTTCAGACCAGGAAGCCCTTTGGCGGGCGCTGGCGCTCGGCGATCTCCAGACCGTTTCCTCAGACCATGCGCCGTTTGCCTTTGACCAGACCGGCAAGCTTAGAAACAGCCTCAACCCGACGTTCAAGCAGATACCCTCCGGCCTTCCGGGTCTGGCAACGCGCCTTCCTCTGCTGTTTGACGCTGTCGTGTCGAAGAAGCGCTTTGGCTTGCCGGAGTTCGTGCGCTGGAGCGCAAGCGAGCCGGCCCGGATCTACGGCCTGACCACCAAGGGTGTGATTGCGCCGGGCTATGACGCCGACATTGCCATCTGGGACCCCAAGCGCCGGGTGACGCTGGCTGACGGTCCGATCCACGGGCTTGCGGGCTATACGCCATTCGCAGGACGAACGGTCACGGGCTGGCCGGAAACAGTATTGTCCCGGGGGCGGGTGATCCTTGAAGGCGGCGAGGTGACGGCGCAGGCCGGCTCCGGCCAAATGCTGCTTCGAAAGGCGGGTTGAGCCCTGCCTAACGAAAGCCTCTGGACAGCATGCCATGCCCTGCGCAACACTTCAGCCAATGACCCTTCGTGATCGCATTGCCAGCCGCGTTGATAGCCTCCAGGACCGCCTTGTTGCGCTCACCCAGGATCTGATCAGAATACCGACGCTGAACCCGCCAGGGGATGCGTATGTGCCTTGCGCCGAGCTGATTGGCGCGCACATGCAGCGTCTTGGCTTCACGATCGAATATGTGCGCGGGCATGGCACGCCCGGCGACAGTGACCAGCACCCGCGTATGAACGTGGTTGCCCGACGGGAAGGGGCCCGCCCGGGCCCGTGCGTCCATTTCAATGGCCACATTGACGTGGTTGCGGTTGGCGAGGGCTGGACCTTCGATCCGTTCGGCGGTCAGGTCCATGATGGCAAGGTCTATGGGCGCGGTGCATGCGACATGAAGGGTGGCCTTGCAGCCGCGATGATTGCGGTTGAGGCGCTGATTGCCGAATGCCCTGACTTTGCTGGCGCGCTGGAGATCTCCGGAACGGTTGATGAGGAATCCGGCGGGTATGGCGGCGTGGCCTATCTTGCCTCGAAAGGCTACTTTTCAAAGCCGCGCGTCGACCACGTGATTATTCCAGAGCCACTCAATGTCGATCGGGTCTGCCTTGGTCATCGCGGCGTTTGGTGGGCGAAGATCGAGACCAAGGGGCGGATTGCGCACGGGTCCATGCCGTTCCTTGGCGATAGCGCCATTCGACACATGTCGGCGCTGCTGGAGCGCTTTGAGCATGATCTGTTCCCGAAACTCGCGCAAAAGCGCACGGAAATGCCGGTTGTGCCTCCGGGTGCGCGCGCCTCAACCATGAATATCAATTCGATCCATGGTGGGCTTGGCGAGGACTTTTCCGGTTTTCCCTCGGCTGTGGTGGCTGACAGCTGCCGCCTTGTGATTGATCGGCGCTATCTCCTGGAAGAGACGCTTGAAGAGGTGCGCGGCGAAGTCATCGGCATCCTTGGCGATCTTGCCGAGAAGCGTCCAGGTTTTCGCTACGAGATCGAGGACATGTGGGACGTGCCGCCGACCATGACACCTGTCGATGCGCCGGTTGTGCAAACGGTTTCGGACGAGATCTATCGTCTTTTCGATCGCGCAGCCGAGCACGTGATCTCGCCAGGCACATATGACCAAAAACATGTCTGGCGCATTGGTCATTTGCGCGATTGTATTGCGTATGGGCCCGGTGTGCTCGATCTTGCGCATCAGCCGGACGAATGGATCGGCATTGACGACATGGTTGCATCAGCCAAGATCATGGCACTGTCGGCCGCGCGATTGACGGGTAATCTGTAGCAAAGTGCAGTCGATCAAGAGCTGCGCCAGGGGAGACGGGAAATGCTGAAACTGATCCGTGTACTGCTTCTTGCGGGGCTTGCGCTGATGATTGCGCCGCCTTCGAACGCGCAACCGAGAAACAACCTCGTGGTTGGCATGGCGCTTGAGCCGCCCCATCTCGATCCAACCGCAGGCGCTGCCGCCGCCATTCGCGAAGTCGTTTACGCGAACCTGTTCGAGGGTCTGGTGCGCATGGATGGCGCTGGCGCCATTCGTCCTGCGCTTGCGCGCTCATGGACCATCTCGCCTGACAGTCTCGTCTACACCTTCACGTTAGCGCCCAACGTGCGCTTTCATGACGGAAATCCCATGACGGCTGAGGATGTGAAGTTCTCGTTCGAGCGTGCCGTCGCTGAAGGCAGTGTCAACGCCCAGCGCCAGCTTTTCGAACCGATCCAAACGGTTGAAGCGGTGGATGCGACAACCGTGCGCATCACCCTGAAGCGCCCGACCGGGCACTTCCTGTTCAACCTGACATGGGGCGACATGGTGATTGTCGGGCGCCAGTCCGCCGCCAACAACCGCGCGACACCTGTTGGCACTGGCCCATTCCGGTTCGCCCGTCGTGTTCAGGGGGATCGGGTCGAGCTGACGCGCTTTGATGGCTATTGGGGCACGCCCGCAGCCCTTCAGTCGGTGACCTTCCGGTTCATTTCAGATCCAACCGCCTCGATTGCAGCGATGCTTGCAGGAGATGTCGACAGCTTCCCGAACTTCCCGGCTCCCGAAGCGCTCGGTGCGCTGCGCGCGGACCCACGCTTTCGGGTTGTGGTTGGCAATACCGAGGGCGAGACGATCCTTGCGATGAACAACACGAAGGCTCCCTTCAATGATGTGCGCGTGCGCCGCGCGATCAGCCACGCCATCAACCGCCGCGCGATCATCGATGGTGCGATGTTTGGCTTTGGCACACCGATTGGCACGCACTTCTCGCCAACACATCCGGCCTATGTCGATCTGACCGGGACCTATGCCTTTGATGTGGCACGTTCGCGCGCCCTTCTGGCCGAGGCCGGTGTCACCACGCCCCTGCGCGTGACGCTCCGGTTGCCGCCGCCGGCCTATGCACGCCGTTCGGGCGAAATCATCCAGGCGCAGCTGCGCGCTGTTGGCATCGAGGTCGAGATCCTTCCGGTCGAGTGGGCGCAATGGCTTGAGCAGGTGTTCCGCAATCGCGACTATGACATGTCCATCGTGGCGCACACCGAGCCCATGGATATCGAGATCTATGCGCGCGACACCTACTACTTCAATTACCGGTCCGACCGGCTGCGTGAGACCATGGCCGAGTTGACCCGGACCGTTGATGAGACGGCGCGCAACGGCCTTCTGCAGCAGGCACAGCGCATCATCACGGAAGATGCGGTCAACGTGTACATGTTCATGCTGCCCAAGATCGGCGTCTGGAACAGCCGCGTTCAGGGCCAGTGGGAGAATTCGCCCATGCAGGCGAACGACGTGACCGGCGTGCGCTGGGCGAACTGAGGCATTTGGCATGGCGCGCAAGATGGAGCCCCGGTTTTGCGCGCCGTTGATCCAGGCGTCGAGGCCTCGGAGCGACGGTTTGTTCGAACCGAAGCAACATGCCGGCCTGGGCGCGCTGTGACAGCAGCGATCCCACTTGCCCGATGCAGCCTCGGGCCTGAGGCGATCTGATGCCGGCGGCTATTGCGCGCGCCGGCGTCACGTTCTTCGCGACATTGCTGATCGCGAGCCTGGTCGTATTCCTCGTTCTGAACGTGCTGCCGGGGGATCCTGCGGCCATTGTGCTGGGCATGGGCGCGCAGCCCGAGACAATTGCAGCGCTCCGTAGCCAGATGGGCCTCGATCGACCTGCGCCCGAGCGATACCTCGTCTGGGTCATCGGGCTCATGCAGGGGGACTTCGGCTACAGCCACACCTATGCCATTCCCGTCAGCGAGTTGATTTCGCAACGCATCGTGCTCAGCGCCCCCCTGGCCTTGATGGCGATTGCGCTCTCCACGCTGATTGCGATCCCAGCCGGTGTCTATGCTGCCGCACGACGCGGCAAGATCGCTGATCTCATTGTTTCGCTCAGCGCGCAGATCGGCGTTGCCATTCCGAACTTCTGGTTTGCCATGCTGCTGATCCTGCTGTTCTCGCTCTGGCTTGGGTGGTTTCCCGCTGGCGGGTTTCCCGGCTGGGAGGCAGGCCTCTGGCCGGGCATTCGTTCGCTTCTCCTGCCCGCCATTGCCCTCGCGCTGCCTCAGGCGGCCATCTTGTCGCGAGTGACACGCTCGGCGATGCTCGAAACGCTCAACGAGGATCATGTGCGCACGGCAAGAGCCAAGGGCCTCAGCGAGGGCGCGGTTCTCTGGCGCCATGCGCTTCGTAATGCCTTGATCCCGGTTGTGACCATCCTTGGTCTGCAGCTGTCGTTCCTGCTGGCTGGAACGATCATCATCGAACAGGCCTGCAACCTTCCGGGTCTCGGCCGCCTGTTGTTTCAGGCGATTGCCCAGCGCGATCTCGTGACGGTCCAGAGCGTGGTGATGCTGCTCGTCGCTGTCGTCGTGCTGGTGAACTTCCTGGTCGACCTCCTCTATCTCTCCATCGATCCGCGCCTGAGGGGGGCTGGACATGGCGCCTGAAGCACAGGTCGCAGCGCCGGGGCTGTTCTCGCGCCGGTTGATCACGCCGGCCCTTATCGCGGGTGCAGCGATCACGGCGGTGTTCGTGCTTGCAGGCCTGATTGCGCTGGTCTGGACGCCTCATGATCCAGCCGCGATTGTGATCACCAGTCGCCTGCAGGGCATGTCGGCAACCCATTGGCTCGGAACGGATCATTTCGGGCGCGACATTGCCTCGATGTTGCTGAAGGGAACGCATAACTCCGTCATCGTTGCCCTTGTCGCTGTCGGCATAGGGATTGGGATAGGGGTGCCGCTTGGATTGCTTGCGGCGGTTCGTGGCGGACTTGTTGACGCCGTCATCATGCGCGCCAACGACATCACCTTCGCCTTTCCGGCCATCCTGTCGGCCGTCATGATCACGGCGATCTACGGGCCTGGTGCGGTCAACGCGATGATTGCGATCGGCATCTTCAATGTGCCGGTTTTTGCGCGTCTCGCGCGGGGTGCTGCCATGGTCGCGTGGCGTCGGGAGTATGTTCTTGCGGCCCGAGCGCTCGGGCGTTCGCGAATCGCTATCTCAATTGTTCACATATTGCCGAACATCGCCTCGGTTCTGATCGTGCAGGCGACGATCCAATTTGCACTAGCAATCCTTGCGGAGGCTGGTTTGTCCTACGTAGGACTTGGTACAAGACCGCCGACTCCATCGTGGGGCCGCATGTTGGCTGAAGCACAGACAATGGTATTTCTTGCGCCGCAATTGGTTCTTTACCCCGGATTAACCATTGCTTTTGCTGTCTTGGGACTCAATTTGCTTGGCGATGGCCTGCGTGACGCTCTCGACCCGCGACTTTCACGCTCCCTGCGATAGGCTCACTTAGTCGAACGTAGAAAGTCTAACTGGTCGAAACTGGTTTCAAGGCGTACTGTTTCACTTGTAACTTTTAGTCCCCCGCCGACCAAGGAGAGCCGAATGGGCTTCGCCAAACATATGGTCGTGCCTGACCTTGATCTCGACTTGGCAATCGACGATTTCCGTCACCACGATGCGATGGCCCTCACGGGCATCCTCGCTATTCGCTCTGGGCTCAGCGTTCCACTGGTGGAGCGTGTGCTGACGGGGGAAGACGACAAGCCATGCGCACTGATTGCGCGCGCCGCAGACCTTGGCTGGGATGAATACCAGACGGTGGTTTTCGAGCGCGCCCGGAAAATGGGTCGCAAGGCGGGTTCAATCGCGTCTGCCTTGAAGATCTATCGCGATACATCGCGCGAGCGTGCCCTTGACCTTCTGGGAACGCTGAGCGCCAACTGACTTTCCAAACCCAAGGCACAAACACAAAAAACCCCGCGAAAGCGGGGTTTTTCGTTGGAAGCTGTGGAATTGAAGCCCTAGGCGGCCGCTTCATCCATGGCCGAGGGCTCGCGCAGCACGTAGCCGCGACCCCAGACCGTCTCGATGTAGTTCTTGCCGGTTGCAGCAGCGAGCTTCTTGCGCAGCTTGCAGATGAACACGTCGATGATCTTGAGTTCCGGCTCGTCCATGCCACCGTAGAGGTGGTTGAGGAACATTTCCTTCGTGAGCGTCGTGCCTTTGCGAAGCGCAAGAAGCTCGAGCATCTGATACTCTTTGCCGGTGAGGTGCACGCGCTGGCTGGCAACTTCGACGGTCTTCGTGTCGAGGTTGACGGTCAGATCGCCGGTGTTGATGACCGACTGCGCATGGCCCTTTGAGCGACGCACAATGGCGTGGATCCGGGCGACCATCTCGTCCTTGTGGAACGGCTTGGTCATGTAGTCGTCGGCGCCAAACCCAAGACCGCGCACCTTGTCCTCGATGCCGGCCATGCCGGACAGGATCAGGATCGGCGTTTTCACTTTGGAAACACGCAAGCTCCTCAGAACCTCGTAGCCCGACATGTCGGGAAGGTTCAGATCCAGCAGGATGATGTCGTAGTCGTAGAGCTTGCCGAGGTCGACGCCCTCTTCACCGAGGTCGGTGGTGTATATGTTGAAGCCTTCCGACTTGAGCATCAATTCGATGCTCTGGGCGGTTGCGCTATCGTCTTCGATCAGAAGGACTCGCATCCTGTCCTCTCCGGTCCTGTCAATGCGCCTGCCCTTGGCCGTTCTGGCTGTTGGGGTTGGGCGCTCAGCAATGTCGACGCAAACGCTACGTGACACTGGTTAACAAAAGGTGATTCATGCTGACAAGGGCAAATGCACAATTTGGCCTCTTTTCGCCGTAAATTATTGAATCAAATGAGGAAAGTGTGGTGAAAATTCTTTATACATTACTTTAAGAACGCGCCCCAATTGATTCAAACGACTCATAGACCTTCCGCTTATTCCGCATGCGCGCGGCACCCATACGCAGTTTCCTGTAAACGGCCCTCACGCAGGCGCAAACTGTCGGTTAGAGTTAAACAAGACGTTAACGACAGCGAATCACCCGATAGCCATGCGCCTCACCGCACTCGCCGACGCACTTGCAGGTATCAAGGACGTGGAAATCCACGGCCGTGTCGCTGCCGTTCAAGGCTTGATGGTGGAGGTCGCTGGCCCTGTGGCCGCCCTTTCGGTCGGTGCGCGCCTGATCGTGGAAGCTGCCAGCGGGCGCGCAATACCGATCGAGGTTGTGGGATTTCGTTCCGAGCGCGCGCTGTGCATGCCGTTCGGGCCCTTGGAAGGCGTGCGTCTTGGCTGCAAGGCGGTTCTGCTTGTCGATGAAGCGACCGTAAGCCCGGGCCCAGGCTGGCTTGGCCGTGTGATCGATGCCATGGGGCGGCCTATCGACGGCAAGGGGCCATTGCCGGACGGTCCGCGCAAGGCGTCTTTGAAGAATGCGCCGCCACCTGCCCATGCGCGCATGCGGGTGGGCGCACCGCTGGATCTGGGTGTGCGTGCGCTTGACGCCTTTCTGACGCTCTGCCGTGGCCAGCGCATGGGCATCTTTGCAGGCTCCGGTGTTGGCAAGTCGGTTCTGCTGTCCATGCTGGCCCGCAATTACACCGAAGGCGTCGCCGTCATTGGCCTGATCGGCGAGCGGGGCCGGGAGGTGCAGGAGTTCCTTGAGGATGATCTTGGCGCAGAGGGGCTTGCGCGGTCGGTTGTCGTCGTCGCGACATCCGATGAGCCGGCCCTGGTGCGCAGGCAGTCGGCCTATCTGACCCTGGCGATTGCCGAAGGCTTTCGCGATCAAGGCACCGACGTCTTGTGCATGATGGATTCGGTCACGCGCTTTGCCATGGCGCAGCGTGAGATCGGGCTTTCAACCGGCGAGCCGCCAACAACCAAGGGCTACACACCCACTGTCTTCTCGGAACTGCCGCGCTTGCTGGAGCGGGCGGGGCCGGGTGTTGCAGGCGCCGGAGCGATCACGGGCCTGTTTACGGTGCTTGTTGATGGCGATGACATGAACGAGCCCGTCGCCGATGCGGTCCGTGGAATCCTTGATGGGCACGTCGTGATGGAAAGAGCGATTGCGCAGCGAGGAAGATATCCGGCGATAAACATTTTGAAATCTGTTTCCCGTACGATGCCAAAGTGTGTGGAGCCAGAAGTCCTGCCGTACATAACTCGTGCGCGCGAACTCATGGCCACCTACGCGGATATGGAAGAGCTGATCCGTCTCGGAGCTTACCGTCCCGGCACCAGTCCGGAGGTTGACGAGGCGATCCGCTACCATCCCGCGTTGGAGGGCTTTCTGACTCAGGGAAAGGGAGACTGCGTGAGCCGGATGGACGCCATCCTCAGGCTTGCCGGGCTTCTGGACGGGCAAGGCCCGACAGGTGTGGAGTAACGAGTGATGAAGTCGCGTGAGACACTAATTCGCCTGAAGCGCTTTCAGGTTGACGACAAGCGCCGCCAGGTGACCCAGCTCGAGACCATGATCGCCGAGTTCGAGCGCATGGCGAGCGAACTCGACACCCAGGTTGCAGCCGAGCAGAACCGCTCGGGCATCCATGACATCAACCATTTTGCCTACCCGACCTTCGCAAAGGCTGCGATGACACGGCGCGATAATCTGCGCACGTCCGTCGATGGGCTGAAGGCACAGCTGGCCGATGCGCGCGAAGCGCTCGCTGGCGCCTTCGAAGAGCTGAAGAAGGTTGAGCTCATCGATGAGCGCGACAAGGAAGCGGAAAAGTCCGTGGTCGCCCAGCGCGAACAGGCGGAAATGGACCGTATCGCTGCGGGTCGTATTTCAGCCCGCTAGCGGTTTCAGAGCGCGAAGACGTTTGTTATGCGGCGGGCTTGTGAGGGCCTGCCGTTTTGCGCGTTGTCTGTCACGTTTCTCTCCTACAAGCGCCCTGTGCCGGCCTGACGCCTTAACTGCGGCCTGCCGGTCCAGCATCTGAACCCGTGTCCTCGAAGCGCATGTGAATCGCCGGCTCGACCTCTCAGGCAGCCAGTGGCGCCAACAGGCAAAGCATGTAGTGATGCATGAATGTCGTCAGATTTGCCCAGCAGCATCAGATTGAATGAGCCGCAACCGGGCCTGTTTCAGCGCGCAACGCGTGCTCTGTCTCAGCGCTCCTACCCACTGCTGCACCTCGCATGCGAAGTCATGGACCATTCAGGACATCGCTCTATTGCGTTCGAACATTTCTATGGCCTGATCAGGTCTGATCTGACGGCTCGAATCCTGGTCCAGACAGGCGGTTGCGTGCAGTCGGGTCCCTTTATGGGAATGACGCTGACACAGCCAACCTTTTGGGGTGATGGGGACATAGGCTCGTTTGTGGTTGGGCTGTATGAGCAAGAACTGCATCAAGCGCTGCGGGGGATCATGTCTTCCGGCGTCAACAAGGTGCTGAATGTTGGGTGCGCAGGTGGGCTCTATGCTGTGGGTCTCGCGCGTTGTTTGCCCGATGCCCAGGTAGAGGCCTTTGATATCGCGCTTGATGCGGGACCCTTCGTTGACGCGCTGGCGGCGGCAAATGGGGTCGGGGATCGTGTGCAGTTCAGAGGTGGCTGTGATCCCGGGATTCTGGCTGCAGCCGTTCAGAAATCGCCGGCCTTCATCCTTATGGACTGCGAAGGGTATGAGCTTGAGCTGGTCGATCCGTTGCGCGTGCCAGGTCTTCGCGAATGCACCATGATCATCGAAACACACCAGGTCGATGGGGTGTCAACGGAAGGCCTCTTGCTTGAGCGCCTCAGACCAACGCACGAAATTCAGATTGTTTCGCAAGGTCCGAGAAATCCGCATTGCGAGCCAACGCTGCGCGGTTTCAGCAATCTTGAGCAATGGCTCGTCGTCAATGAAAACCGCCAGTACGAGCAGACGTGGCTCATCTGCCGGCCTCATTCATAAGCTACACCACACCGACAGTCTTTAACCGCGCGCGCGGATGAATTTCCGCCTGGCTCATCACCACGGTCTGTGAGCGGAAGCGCTCGACGATCTGCCGGACAAAGACGCGGTTCTGCGGTGAGCAAAGCAGGACCGGAATCTCGCCATCCCGCGCGGCTTCTTCAAAGCGCTCGCGGACGGACTGGATGAATTCGTGCAGCTTTGAGGGTGCCATGGCGAGATGGCGCTCGTCGCCCTGACCAATGGTTGCCTCGATGAAGGCCTGTTCCCACTTCGGCGACAGCGACACGAGCGGAAGCACGCCATCCTGGTTCTGGTTTTGCGCACAGATCTGGCGGCCCAGACGCACGCGAACCGCTTCTGCGATGATCTGTGGATTGCGCGACAGACCCACGGCTTCGGCAACCCCCTCGAGGATGGTGCCAAGATCGCGGATCGACACGCGCTCGACCAGCAGCATCTGCAGGACACGTTGCAAGCCCGACACGGACAGCATTGACGGGATCATGTCGTCGATCAGCTTCTGCGTTTCCTTGGGCAGTTCCTTCAGGAGCTTCTGCACATCGGCATAGGACAGGATGTCCGACAGGTTCGCCTTGAGGACCTCTGCAAGATGCGTCGACAGGACCGTCGCCGGATCTACAACGGTGTAGCCCCGGAACTGGGCTTCATCACGCAGGCCCGCATCAACCCACGTGCACGGAAGGCCAAAGGTTGGCTCGGTTGTCGGAACGCCTGGCAGATCAACCTGACCGCCGGTCGGGTTCATGACCATGAACTGATCCGGGAAGACGCGACCGTGGCCCGCTTCGACCTCCTTGATCCGGATGATGTAGCTTTGTGAATCAAGCTGGACATTGTCGACGATGCGCACTGAAGGCATGACGAAGCCAAGATCAGACGCGATCTGACGCCGAAGCGCGCGAATTTGCTCCGTCAGCCGGTCTTCGCCGCGTGCGGCATCGATCATTGGCAACAGGCCGTAGCCGATCTCGAC
>JAIYEB010000334.1 GCA_027487195.1 Hyphomicrobiales bacterium
TCGTTGCGGGCGCGCTGGCGCTTGGCGGGGCGAAAACGGCGCGGTTGCGCGTGGCGGTCGCGTTTTCCGGCCTTCTCCTGTTCTTTGCCTACGGCTTCTTCCCCGGCCTGTTCGATGGGCAAAGGTCCATTCCCATGGGCGTTGGCGCGTCGATCTCAGGCGCTGCCCTGCTGTTTCAGGGCGCGCGTGCGCTTGGTGCAGCCGGCGCGTTCAAGGCCGACCGTTGGGTTGCAACCACAACAGTAGCGATCCTCGGGCTCGTGCTGCTGTTTGTGTTCTATCCCGTGGCCCGGGTGTTGGCGTCGGCTTTCCAGAACCGCACCGGTGCTTTTGATTTTGCGCTTGCCTGGGGCAGGTTCACCGCGCCCGATATCTGGGGCGTTGCCTGCCTTTATCAGGATGCAAGTTGCGGCGTGGTCGCCAATACGATCATTCTCGGGCTCCTCGCAGGTGGGATCTCCACGATCCTCGGCCTTGCCTTTGCGCTTCTGGCGCAGCGCGGCGGCATGAAGAGCACCAAGCTGTTCGATGCGCTGTCGATCCTGCCGATCATCACGCCGCCTTTCGTGATCGCGATGGCGCTGGTGGTCATGTTTGGCCGCACCGGCATTGTCACCACGTTCCTTGATGAATGGTTCGATATTCCCCGGTCGCGCTGGATCTACGGGCTTTCCGGCGTTTTGATCGCACAGGTTCTGTCACAGACGCCGCTGTGCTACCTGATCCTGCGCGGCGCGCTGCAGGGCATAGCGCCCTCCCTCGAAGAAGCCGCGCAAACCCTGCGCGCCTCGCGCTGGACAACGTTTCGCACCGTGACCTGGCCCTTGCTGCGCCCTGCTGTGGCGGCCTCGTTCCTGCTTGGCTTTGTCGAGAGCCTGGCGGATTTCGGCAACCCGCTGGTCCTTGGCGGGTCCTTCGAGGTGCTTTCGACCAAGATCTTCTTTGCCGTTGCCGGCGCACAGCATGATCCTGGCCGTGCGGCCATTCTCGCCATCATCCTGCTGGTTTTGACCCTGTCGGCCTTCTGGCTGCAGATGGCGTGGATCGGCAAGGGCTCCTACGTCACGGTGACCGGTAAGGGCGATGCGGGTGTTCCGCCCCCGCTTCCAGCAGGCGTGCGCCGCGCAGCCTGGGGCCTCGTGGGCCCGTGGATCCTGCTCACCGTCGTGCTCTACGGCATCATTCTCGTTGGTGGGTTTGTCACCGATATTGGCCGTGGCGTGATGACATTCACGGGAGATCACTTCCATACCGGATTTGCCGTTGAATGGCGCAACGGCGTCCCATGGTTCTCCGGCTCCGCATGGGATTCGTTCTTTGTCACGGTGCTCGTTTCGGCCGTTGCCGCGCCGCTGACGACGATTATCGGCATCCTCACGGCCTATGTGCTCGCCCGGCATGAGTTTGTCGGCAAGCGCACGTTCGAGTTCCTGACCATGCTGTCCTTTGCCATCCCCGGTACCGTCATCGGGGTCGCCTATATCGTCGCGTTCAACGTTGCGCCGATCGAGATCACCGGGACAGGGCTGATCCTGATCATCTGCTTCGTGTTCCGGAACATGCCCGTTGGCGTGCGCGCCGGTGTCGCTGCCCTGGCCCAGATCGACAAGTCGCTCGATGAAGCCTCAACGACGCTTGGGGCCAAGACCGGAACAACGGTCTGGCGCGTGACGCTGCCGCTCCTGAAGCCTGCGATCATCGCCACGCTTGTGTTCTCGTTCGTCCACGCCATGACGGCGGTCAGCGCGATCATTTTCCTTGTGACCGCGCGCTACAATATGGCGACGGTCTACATTGTTGGACGCGTGGAGGCCGGTGAGTTCCCGCTCGCCATTGCCTATTCCTCGTTCCTGATCGTGTTCATGCTGCTGGTGGTCATTGCCATCCAGTTCGTTGTCGGGGAGCGCAAGCTCGGCCGTCGCGGGGTGGGCGACCAGTCTGCTGCCCCATCCCCAGTTCTTGGAGCCCGGTGATGGCAAACGCTGCCTCGGTTGAATTCATCGACGTCACAAAGCGCTATGGTCAGGTTGCGGCGGTTCGCAACGTGTCGTTCAAGGTTGATGCTGGCACATTGGTGACGCTGCTCGGGCCGTCGGGCTGCGGCAAGACCACGACCCTTCGCCTCGTGGCCGGGCTGGAACTGGCGAGCGCTGGCAAGATCCTCATCGGTGGCGAGGATGTGACGCCCCTCGGCGCTGCCGAGCGCGATGTCTCGATGGTGTTCCAGAGCTACGCCCTGTTTCCGCACATGAACGTGCTGGCCAATGTCATGTATGGCCCAACGGTTTCTGGCGCCTCCCGCAAGGACGCCGAGGCGATGGCGCATGAAAAGCTCGGTCTTGTCGGTCTCAAGGGCTATGAAAAGCGCCTTCCATCTGAACTGTCGGGTGGACAGCAACAGCGCGTCGCCGTTGCGCGCGCTATTGTGCTTGAACCGCGCGTGCTGCTCTTTGATGAGCCGCTGTCAAACCTCGATGCCAAGCTGAGGCGCAAGGTGCGCGACGATATCCGCGATCTGCAGCAGCGCCTCGGTCTGACCGTCTTGTACGTGACCCATGATCAGGAAGAGGCGCTGGCAGTCTCCGACAAGGTCATTGTCATGGACAATGCCGTGATTGCGCAGGAAGGAACGCCCGAGGAGCTCTATGAGCGGCCGAAGTCGCGCTTTCTCGCCGACTTTATTGGCGAGGCGAATATTGCCGAGGGCAAAATCACGTCTGGCCCAACCGGCGTGGTTTTCGAAGCCGCCGGCGTTCGCATTGACCTTGGCAATGTTCCGGTGCCAGAGGGCGCAAAGCTCGTCGCGCTGCGCCCGGACCGGCTTGGGTTTGCGCCAACAGGCGGCAGCGCGCTGAAGATCACGCGCTCGACCTATGTCGGCCATTCCCGCGAATATCTCGTTGAAGCCCCCTGGGGCGAAGTTCTGGTCGTGCGCCCGGCCCATGAGGCACCGGTCCCTGTCGGCACACCTGTTGCCCTGGCGATTGATCCAGGCGCCGCGATCGTTCTTGCTTAGTTGTCCTGCCTAAATGCCCCGGCGCTTCGCGCCTTAGCACTCGGCTCGGCTGTGAAACCAGCGATCAACAGGGCCGCTAAAGCGCTGCGGCAATCGCGTCGGATGACAGGGGCTTTCGCAACAGCGAATCGAGCGTCAGATCCCGGGTGATGGAACTGATCATGTTCTGGGGTTGACCGGAAATCGCAACGATCCGTGGTGGATCGGCCAGTCGCTGTGCCCAGCGGATCAGCGATTTGCCGCTGATGCCAGGCAGGCCGAGGTCGACAATCAACGTATCCGAGCCGGTCGGCAAAGCCTGCTCGATGAAGTCTTCCGCAGTGCCACAGGCGAACGCACGATAACCCAGCTGCTCGACAACGAGCGACAGGCTGTCGGAAACGCCCTTGTCATCTTCGACGATGAACACGGTCACGAAATACCCCTCAGGCGCGAAGGCGCCGATGAGCTTGACATGGGGCAGTCCGTGTTCGGACGAAAGATCGTGTTGCCACGATTAGCAGACGCACGCCCGACGAAGGTCGAGCATGCGTTCTATCAGCTGGAACGTTTCAGCGCAGGTCGTTGGTCAGAACGATCCGCACAAGGTCGGCAGCATTCTTTGCCCCGAGCTTTTCCATGATGCGCGCGCGGTGCACTTCAATCGTGCGCGGGCTGATGCCGAGCGTGCGCCCGGCCTCCTTGTTCGAGGCGCCTGCGGCGATCTGATGCAGGACCTCGCGTTCGCGCGGTGTCAGCAATTCGCTGCCTGGAAATACCTCGCCGATGCCATCGCCGGTCGCGCTGCGGCGGTCGGCAGCGGCAATCGCTTCCTTGACCCGGGCAAGCACGGTCTCGGCGTCAAACGGCTTCTCGATGAAGTCGAAAGCGCCATTCTTGATGGCCTGGACAGCCATGGGAATATCGCCCTGGCCGGAGATGATGAAGATCGGCGTCGGGTAGTGGTGGGCGTTCAGTTCACGCAGGATGTCGAGGCCAGACCGGCCGGGCATGTGCACGTCCAGAACCACGCACGCTGGTGCATTGTCCTTGGCCGCAGCCAGAAAGTCAGCGCCGTTTTCAAAGCCGCGGGTCTGGAAACCCTCGAGCATGAAAACCACTCCAAGCGCGTCTCGCACTGCTGCATCGTCGTCGACGATGTGGATCATTCTATCCATCTTCACCAAAGTCCCCATGGGTGTTGCCCCTGTTCTGTTTGTGTCATGTTCTATCAGCGGCAGGCGCAGGCAATTGCAGAACGAACGTTGCTCCAAGCCCCTTTCCGCCGGGTTCGACCGAGAGGTCGCCTCCGTGGTTCTGGGCGATGGTTTTCGAGATCGCGAGACCAAGCCCGAGGCCTGTTCGCTTGGAAGTCGAGAAAGCCTTAAACAGCGTCGGCAGGATCTCTTCCGGGATACCCGGACCTGAGTCCGTCACAGAAAACATGACGCTGTTATCTACGGGCCTGATTGACAGGCGGATCTGCGCGCCAGCGCGCCCCTTCAGGGCTTCAATGGAGTTGCGCATCAAGTTGACGACGATTTGCTGGATCTGGACCGGATCAACCGCCACTTCGGGCAGATCGCGGACATACTCGCGCACAAGCCGGGGCGGGTTGCGGTTGCCGAGCAAGGCAAGCTCCACCGCCTCATCGACCAGCTTGCGCAGGTCATGGGGTTTGCGCTCAGGCTCACGCTTTTCAACGAACTGGCGCATGCGCTGGATGATCGAGCCCGCGCGTTCAGCCTCGCGCACTGCCTTGCCGAGGATAATCCGCGTAGCCTCCGGCAGGACGTCGGGCCGTGCACGGGACGCCGCCTGAAGATAGAGCATGATGGCCGTCAGCGGCTGGTTGAGCTCATGGGCCAGGGCTGCGCCCATTTCATCCATGGCAGAGACGCGCGTCATGTGAATCAGGTTGCCCTGGAGCTCCGACATGCGCTGTTCGGATTCCTTGCGCGGGCGCAGATCGCGCATCACGCCGACAAACTGCCGACCGTCAGGCGTTTCTGCCTCACCGACTGACAATTCGATTGGGAAGATCTCGCCGTCCTTACGCCGGCCCTTGACCTCACGCCCGATCCCGATGATCCGCTTGATGCCGGTATCATGGTAGGATTCAACAAAGCGGTCGTGGTGATCCGAGTATTCCGGCGGCATGAGCATGCGGACGTTCTGGCCAATGGCTTCATCCGAGCCGTAGCCGAACAGGCGTTCGCAGGCGTGGTTGTAAACCATAATTCGGCCAACGCCATCCATGACCACGATCCCGTCGACCGCAGTGTCCAGAATGCTTGACAGCCGCGCCTCAGAAACGCTTGGCACGTGGCTGTCTATATTGAGCCGAACATCATCCATGTTGTCCCCCGACAACACGGGCGACTATGGACTTTCCTATCGCAATTTCAAGCTATTTTTGTGTAGTTCTGCTTAAGCCTACCGTCTTAGCCAGGTGGTCAATCGGTCTACGGCTTCCGTCAATTGACCTGGACTGCGCAAGAAGCAGAGGCGCATGTAGCCTGCGCCACCCAGGCCAAATGCATCGCCAGGGGCGAGACCGACATTGGCTCCGTCGACGATCTCAATACCCAGCTTTCGTGTATCCGCTTTGCCTTCAATGGCGAAAAACGCATAAAAAGCCCCATCTGGCGGGGTGATACGCACTCGGCCGGTCGCGGCCAAAGCATCACAGACAATCTTCCGACCCTCCCGGGCGCGCGAGATCACATGCTTTGCGTAGTCCTCACCCTGCTCCATGGCAGCCACGCCAGCACGTTGGTTGAACACGGGAACGCCAGATGTGGAAAACTGAACAAGGTTTTCGAAAACTTGACCAAGACTGGGGTTTACGGTGATCCAACCCAGGCGCCAACCGGTCATCGACCAGTTCTTGGAGAAGGTATTCACGAAAATGATTCGGTCCTCGGGATCCATGACATCGAAGAAGGACGGCGCACGCTCGCCATCGCCGCGCCAGTAGAAGCGGGCATAGATTTCATCCGAAATGATCCAGAGCCCATGCTTGCGGGCAAAAGCCAGGATGGCGCGCAGCTCATCATGGGTCGCCGTCCAGCCTGTCGGATTCCCCGGCGAGTTAACGAAGATCGCGCGCGTCTTCGGCGTGACCGCTGCAAACAGCTTTTCGAGATCGAGCGACCAGCCGCGATTGCCAAAGCTCATCGGGACGGGGATTGTCCGGGCGCCCGCGACGCCCATGGCCGCCGCAGCGTTTGGCCAGGTCGGCGTCGGCATCAGGCACTCATCGCCAGCGCCAAGGGTTGCCGCAATCGCGATCTGGATCGCCTGCATCCCGCCGCCGGTCACATAGATATGGTCTGGCGAAAACGCCCGGCCGAAATGCTTTGATTGCCAGGTCGCGATCGCCTGGCGCAGGTCCGGAATGCCGCGCTGGTAGGTATAGTACGTCTCGCCCGCAGCCAGTGAACGGGTTGCTGCTTCGTAGATGATGGCAGGCGTTGGCTCATCGCCCTCGCCAACCCAAAGCCCGATCAGACCGGGCTTGGTGCGCCCGTAATTGACGACCTCGACAATGCCGCTTTCCGGCGTTTCGCGAACCTCGCGACGCAGCGCCGGGAACAGGGAGGACGATGGGGTAGTCGACATGTCAAGCGCTCCGGAAAAGTGCTCGGGCTGCATAACCGGCCAAAGACCGGGTGGCGAACGAAATCTGATGATCGAATGGATCAATTTCAGTGCAGGAGAATGCAAAACGCCGCCCGAGGGCGGCGTTTCCTTGGCAGATTTTGACACCGAAACCTGTGGTTGCCACGAAGCGGGACCCGAATGTCAAATTCATTCCACTAGCGCTTGGCGAGCAGGTCTCGGATCTCGCCCAGGAGCTTCACATCAGCCGGCGGCTCTGCAGGCGCTGCAGGTGCCGCTTCTTCGGCCTTCTTCAGCTTGTTCATGCCCTTGATGGCGAGGAACAGAATCCAGGCCACAATGAGGAAGTTGATGCAGATCGTAATGAAGCTGCCCCAGGCGATCACGGCGCCCTGCTTGCGCGCTTCAACGAGCGTGGTTGCGGTCACCGACTTGCTGAAAGACAGGAAGTAGTTGCTGAAATCGAGACCACCGGTGAGCATGCCGATGATGGGCATGAAAATGTCACCGACCATCGATTCGATAATCTTGCCGAACGCTGCGCCGATAATGACGCCGACCGCTAGGTCGACAACGTTGCCCCTCAGGGCGAATTTCTTGAACTCTTCCAACATTTTTGTCCCCTGTATGCCGTCCCGCCTTGAGGCAGTGTCCGATGCTGAGCCATGGCATTGGCTCGGGCTGCTTCCCGCCAGAACTAGGGCCTGCGTCGCACCGGGTTGTCAATTCTGTGCAGTTTCGTGCGTGGCGCGGCCTGACGGTTCTCGGATTTTCTGCTCAGAAGCCATTCTTATCACTTGCTGTTCGCTGCCGGGGAGGCGACGAATAGAACGAGCACGAACCAGTCCAGCACACAAAGGTTGCAATGTCCCTAGACCGCCCGAAGACTCGAATCATTGCAACCCTTGGCCCTGCAAGCGCACGCAAGGAGACGATTGCTGCTCTTTACCGGGCTGGCGCGTCCGTGTTCCGGCTGAACTTCAGCCATGGAACCCATGAACAGCATAAGTCTGTCTATGACGCGATCCGCGCCGTGGAGGCCGATGTTGGCCGCCCGATTGCGGTGATGGCTGATCTCCAGGGGCCCAAGCTCCGGGTTGGCACGTTCAAGGGGACGTCAGCGCGGATCAGCTACAACTCGACCTTCATTCTCGATTCCGATCCAACGCCCGGCGACGAAAATCGTGTCTTCCTGCCGCATCCAGAAATCCTGGAAGCTCTGGCACCGGGCCACAGGCTCTTGATCGACGATGGGCGACTGCGCCTTGATGTTGTTTCGGTTTCACCTGGCAAGGCTGAAACAAAGGTGGTCGTGCCTGGCATAATTTCAGACCGCAAGGGCGTTAGCCTTCCCGATACCGTCATCAAGACGACGGCGCTGACCGAGAAAGATCATCGCGATCTCGCCTTCGCGCTTTCGCTCAATGTCGATTGGGTGGCCCTGTCGTTTGTTCAGCGCCCGGAAGACCTGGATGAAGCACGCGCCATCATCGGCAATCAGGCGCTTTTGTTGGCGAAGATCGAGAAACCTTCGGCGATTTCGCAGATCGAGGCCATCATCGAACGCTCGGATGGCGTGATGGTGGCGCGAGGCGATCTTGGCGTCGAGTTGCCGCCGGAGGATGTCCCGCCACTGCAGAAGCGGATCGTGCGCCTGTCGCGCCTGATCGGTCGCCCCGTGGTCGTCGCAACCCAGATGCTGGAGAGCATGACATCAGCTGCGGTTCCAACCAGAGCGGAAGCCTCCGACGTTGCAAACGCGGTTTATGACGGTGCGGACGCCGTCATGCTTTCGGCAGAAACGGCATCCGGCAACCATCCCGTTCCCGCCGTGATGATGATGCGTCGCATCATCGACAAGGTCGAGGCGGACCCGCTCTGGAAAACAATCGTGGCTATCGAGGAGCCTTATGATGGCGCGATCGATGTCCCTGAAGCCATCGGGCGCGCGGCAGCTGACATTGGTACAGCCGTTGGCGCGGATGCGATTGCCTGCTTCACCACGTCTGGCAAGACCGCGATCAGGGTGGCGCGGGTCCGCCCGTCCGTGCCGATCCTGTGTCTTGCGCCCACAATGTCGGTCTGTCGGCGCACCATGATGGTCTACGGCGTCACCGCAGCCCTCTCGCGCGATGTCACCACATTCGAGGATGTTGTCGCCCAGGCCATCGAGCTTGCAACCTCAATCGGCGCTGCGGAGTCCGGCGGGCGTGTTGTGATCACAGCCGGAATTCCCTTCGGCAAGCTTGGCTCGACCAACACATTGCGCGTGGCCGTTGTTGCATAGAAGGATACGGTTTGCGTTCACCCGGCGTTGAGACAATCCCGTCATAAACGCCGTGTGGTCACTTCAAGAAGAATACAGGATCTTTCGGTCGTCCTCGGCGACCCGAACAGTTTCTCGAGACAGATCGTCCGCTCGGCCCTGGGTGGTTATGGCGTCCGGCGCATCGCGGATTGTCGTGATGGGTTCGAGGTCATCGAGGCCGTTCAGCGCTTTATTCCCAGCGTGGTCGTTATTGATTACCAGCTGACGGGTCTTGATGCGCTGGAAGTGACGCGCATGATGCGTCGTGGGGCCAGCACCCAGATGCTCCCGGTCGTCGTGATGTCGGCAATGCCATCCCGCTCACTCGTGATTGCTGCGATCATGGAGGGCGCCCATGAGTTTGTGGCCAAGCCGTTCTCGTCGCAGACGCTGTTTGAACGTGTGTCGCGCTCGGTCTTTGTGCCACGGCAATTCTTGCGTACCCGGACGTTCTTTGGCCCGGCGCCTTATGATCAGGCCCTGCGCGAGCCCCTGGAAAGGGAAGTTACATCACTGAACGCCACTGGAGCGCTTCCAGCGATGAAGCAGGCGTTCAACGTCAAAGAAGACGAGATCGAGTTCGTATCGATCTGAAAGCCGCAAACACGGTCTTAACGTCTGGAATGCATAGTCGCTCCAGCCCGTGGCCAGAGTTTTTGCGTATGCCAGTGACTTCTACCCTCGTCACGTTCTTTCGCTCGATGCGGGGTCTGATCGCGCTCTGCTTGGCGATCGCAACGATCCCTGTGGGTCTGTTTGCCGCCTGGGATGCGCAGCGCATGGCCACGACAATTCGGGCTGAGATGATGGAAGACGCGCAGGCGCGAAGCTTGTTGCTGACGCGGCGGATCCAAAATCGCCTGGATGGGGCACGCGAGACCCTTGAGGCTCTTTCAAGGCAGCCCGAGATCCGATTTGGCGACATGGAGGCCTGCAGCACTGCGCTCGCCAGCTACCTCCAGATCTTTAGGGCACGCTACACAACCTTTGGGTTGAACCGCGTCGGGCTCCCCGGCACGTGTACACCGGACTGGCAGCCGGGCTCCCCGGTCCGCCGGCTCTTCGACGATGACGAGCGTCTGAGAAACCCGGACCTGGTCACGAAAATGTTGCTCGGCACATTTACGCGCAAGCCGACGGTCATCGTCTCCAAAACCGTCCATGACGCAGAAGGCGTACGGACTGGTCTGCTTGGTGTGGGGCTCGATCTTGAAGCCGTGACGCGCGATCTGATGCCCCGGGCGGATGATGGGCCGTATGCGGTTTTCATCGTCAATGACCAAGGAGCGATCTACTCTGCCAGTGGCATTCGCTCTGAGAAACCGATTCATGCGGGCACGACGCGCCTGTCCGAACTCGACCCCCGCGAAGAAGTCGCTCGCAGTTCGATCGACATCATTCCTGGCGGGCTGCACGTGGTCGTCACGCACCCTCAGGGCTTGATCGCGCAACGGGTGGCTGGCAAGATTCTCACCTACGCGTCCTACTTCCTGCTCGGATTGGCCATAACAGTGCTGACCCTGATTTGGGTTGTGCGCTCGGCGATCCTTGTCTGGATCAATGCCATCGCTGATGTCGTCGGTCGCCTGTCGCGCGGCGAGCGCAACGTGCGCATCTCCAGGACCCCGGACGACAGCGAGCTCGGACGACTTGCCGGCGAAGTCGATCGCCTGTCGCAGACGCTGCACAGGAAGGAACGCCAGCTCGAGGAAATGGAAACCCGGCTTTACGAAGCGCTGGAACTGATCGACGACGGCTTTGCCATTTTCGACCGCGACGACAGGCTGATCCTTTGGAACTCCAAATACGAGATCATGTACGATAAGTCGCGAAAGGCCATTCGCGCTGGCGTGACGTTCGAGGAGTTGATCCGGGAAGGTGTCGCCAACGGGCAGTACATCAAGGCGGGCGAGGATCCGGAAGGCTTCATTGCCGATCGGTTGGCCGCACATCGTGTCCCGCAGGGTGCCATTGAGCAGGAGCTGCCCAACGGTCGCTGGATGCGCGTCAA
>JAIYEB010000307.1 GCA_027487195.1 Hyphomicrobiales bacterium
CCGCGCTGGCGCTCAAGGTGGGTCCACGAGCGCACGAGACGGCTCTTTTGATAGTTGAGATGTGCCAGTTCAACCTGCAGCGATCCCTCGCGTGTTCGGGCCCGTCGTCCGAAAATCTCGAGAATGAGCCCGGTTCGGTCGATGACCTTGGCGCTCCAGGCCTTTTCGAGATTGCGCTGCTGCACCGGCGACAAGGCCGCATCGACGACGATCAGCCCGACATCGGCCTCGCGGGCTTCAATGGCAATCTCCTCGACCTTGCCTTTGCCGAGGTAGGTCGATGGCCTCAGGCTCGAAAGCGTTGCGATCCGGGAACCGACAAGATCAAGCTCGATGGCCAGCGCCAGCCCTTCGGCTTCCGCAACGCGCGCTTCAGGCGTTCGCCGGGCTATGGCGTCTGGATCTGGTTCTTCCAGAAATGACCCGGCCACGGCTGCCCCGCCTCTTCGCCTGAGATGGGGCACCACGACAAGGGCGCGGGTCGCTGGTTTCTGGGTTGGTTCGGGAGCACGCCGCTTTGGGCGGGGCTGGCCTTCATCGTGTGTCTGGTCGTTCAAGGGGCCTCAATGGGCTGCCTCGCCCTGATCATCGCCATCAAAGAGCTGAACCGGAGCGCCGGGCATGATCGTCGAGATCGCATGCTTGTAGACCAGTTGCGAATGCCCGTCACGCCGCAAAAGAACACAAAAATTGTCAAACCAGGTCACCACGCCCTGCAGTTTGACGCCATTGACGAGGAATATGGTCAGCGGGATTTTTTGCTTTCGGACATGGTTGAGAAACGTGTCCTGCAAATTCTGAGCGCGTTCAGCGGCCATAAGTTTTATCCATTTTATCCTTTGGCCCATTTGGGAACGCCCGGAAATTGATTTGTCCGGACGGGGCACCCGATTAAAAGCCCTTTCCTGGCCGGTTCGCAACAAGAGATGCCATGAGGGTTACCACGATATAGCTACGACTTGCGTCGATCGATCATCTCGGGCTCCGGCACACCCGATGCTTTCGCCCTGACCAGCGGCTTGCAGTTGGTATTATAGAGGGCTAGCTTCGGACAATACCACATTAAACGCGGCGCCTGCCTCCACGTCCGCGTCATCAGGGAGAAATGGGAATGAAAGCTTGGCTTGGATCGACAGCGCTCGCAGCAGCGCTCATTTGTGGCGGCCTCAGTGGTCTTGGCGCACCTGCCAAGGCCCAGACACTTCAGGTCGCCGTTGATGCGTCACCAGCGGGCCTTGATCCGCATATCATTACGGCGTTCACATCCTTTCAGGTCGTCAACGGCACGATCTATGAGGGTCTTACCGGCGTCGACAAGGATTTGAGGATCGTCCCCGTCCTGGCGAGATCCTGGACGATCTCCCCCGATGGCAAGACCTACACCTTCTCGCTCGTGCCAAACGCGCGCTTCCACGATGGAACCCCGCTCGAGGCTGCCGACGTGGTCGCGACCTTCAACCGGGTGTTGTCACGGGATATTGCCTCGCCGCTTGCAAGCCGTCTTGCAGCCATGGAGCGCGCGACAGCCCAGGATGCCACCACAGTTGTGGTGACCATGAAGGAGGCCTCAGCGCCGTTCCTGTCATCTCTCTCGACGATTGCCATTGTCCCGCGCCGGTTTGAAGCCGACAAGGATGCGCTGCAGCGCGCGCCGGTTGGGACTGGCCCGTTCCGGTTCCGCGAGTGGCAGCCAAACAGCTTTATCGAACTGTCCAAAGCCGAAGGCTATTGGGGCCAGGGCCGGCCGACGCTCGATGGGGTGCGCTTCAACATTGTTCCTGAATCCGCCACCCGTCAGGTCGGCGTTTCAAGCGGCCAGTATGCGATGCTCGCCAACATTGACGCGGCAACTGCGCTGCAACTCCAGGGGCGCCCCGGTGTGCGTATCGCTGAAACCCTTGAGCTTGCCTACACGCTCGTGGGCATGAACGTATCAAAGCCCCCGTTTGACAATCCGCGTGTGCGCGAAGCCCTGAACCTTGCGCTCAACCGCGCGGAAATCGTCCAGGCCGCATTGTTTGGTGCCGGTGTTCCCGGCGGCCCTCTGTCGCCTGCCTTGAGCGAGTGGGCGCTGCCGGTCAGCCAGTTCCCGTGCTATACCCACAGCGCAACCCGCTCGCAGGAGCTGCTTCGCGCCGCCGGGCATACCGCGCCGGTCCCCGTGACCCTGCTCGTACTGCCGCGCCAGGACATTCGCGATATTGCGCAGGTTGTTCAGGCACAGCTCAACCGCGCAGGCTTCCGCGCCGAGTTGCGGATCCCCGAGCTTGGCCAGTTCATTCAGGATTGGCGGAACTCAAACTTCGATGCGTTTGTTTCAACCAATGCCGGCTTCCCGGATCCGGATGACTATTTCTTCCGCACGTTCCGCACCGGTGGCTCGACGAACGTGTTCAAGTACTCGAACCCGGCGGCAGACGCGCTCATGGATGCTGCGCGTGTCGAGCAGAATCCGGCCACGCGCCGCGAGCAATACAATCAGCTCCAGCGCATGGTGGCTTGCGAGGGTCCGGTGGCATTCATGACCTACGGCCAGCTGTTCACGGCGGTACGCGACACGGTTCAAGGCTTTGACATCATTGCCAATCGCTCGCTGTCGACGCTTTCGACAACCTCGATCCGTCGCTAGGGTCATGGGGCGGGATGCTTCAAGGCGCCCGCCCTGCCCTAACCTGCCATGAGCTACATCCGCGAACGTGCGCTTGATCTTGTGATCGTGTTGTTTGGGGTCTCGATCATCACCTTCATGATGATCCGGCTGATCCCAGGCGATGCGGTCGCGATCATGCTTGGTGCAAACACTGAAGTAACGCCTGAGCGCGTTGCCGAGATCCGGGCACGGCTTGGCCTCGATCAGCCGCTCCTGTCGCAGTACCTGACATGGGTCTCAGGCGTTTTGACTGGAAACCTGGGCGAGTCGATCTGGACCCGGCGGCCCGTGACCCAGGAGATCGCAGCCCATGTCTGGCCAACCCTTCAACTGGGCATACTCGCCCTTGCGATGGGTGCCGGCCTTGCGCTTCCGCTTGGGGTCACAATGGCGCGGCTGCGTGGCCAGGGCTTTGATATTGGTCTGAGAATTGGCTCGGTTGTGGGTCTCACAATCCCATCCTTCTGGCTCGGCATCATGATGATCCTGCTGCTGACCTCGTTTGCGCCTGGCCTGCAGGTTCTCGGATATGTTCCGTTCTTCGAGGATCCACTCGGAAATCTGGCGCGCCTTGCCTTGCCGGCCTTCGCGCTCGCGCTTCCGATCCTTGCGCATCTCTCGAGGCTTCTGCGCTCGGCCATGCTTGATGCGCTGCAGCAGGACTATGTCCGCACCGCCCGCGCCAAGGGCGTGCCGGAATCGCAGGTCCTGTTCGTTCATGCGCTGCGCAATGCGCTGATCCCGTTTGTTACGAGCGTTGGCATCATGACCGGCTATCTGCTGGGCGGCGCGATTGTCGTTGAACAGGTATTTGCCATCCCCGGCCTCGGGCGCCTGATCCTCGGGGCCATTTCGGAGCGCAACTACCCGCTTGTTCAGGCCACCATTCTTGTGGTGACCGTGTCGTTTGTCCTGATCAACTTCGCCGTCGACATGCTCTACGCGGTCATTGATCCACGCATCCGCGAGGCGCGACGGGGATGAAACGCCACTCCCTGGTTTTGCAGCTGTCCGGCGCGTTTCTGGCACTTGTCCTGCTGTCGGCGCTGCTTGCGCCGCTCATCTCGCCATTTGATCCGCTGGCCCAAAACATCATGGCGCGCATGCGCGGCCCTGAGCTGGCGCATTGGCTTGGCACTGATCAGTTTGGCCGCGACATCCTGAGCCGGGTTCTGTACGGGCTGCGCGCTTCGCTCATTGTGTCTTCGGCAGCTGTTGCGCTGGCGCTTTTACTCGGCGGCACGCTTGGTGTCATGGCAGCCTACTATCGCGGGCTGACCGACCGCATCGTCATGCGCGTGATGGATGTCCTGTTCGCGTTTCCGGTCATGCTCCTGGCGATTGGCATCATCGCCATGCTCGGGCCCGGCGCCATGCCAACCGCGATCGCGATTGCGGTTGTGTACACGCCGATCTTCGCCCGGCTCATCAGAGGGCCGGCGATGGTCATTGCAGAAAGCGATTATGTGCTGAGCGCAAGGGCGGTTGGCGCTGGCGATATGCGCATCATCACGCGCCATATCCTGCCAAACCTGTCGAGTGTGATCCTCGTTCAGACCAGCCTGATGCTGTCTGCCGCGATCCTGGTCGAGGCTTCGCTGTCGTTCCTCGGGCTTGGCACGCAGCCGCCGGAACCCTCACTTGGCACAATGCTGTCGGAGGGGCGCAATTTCCTGCTGCTTTCGCCGTGGAGCGCGGTGTTCTCTGGCCTTGCGATCCTGATCGCCGCGTTTGCGCTCAACCTGTTTGGCGATGTGCTGCGCGATACGCTTGATCCAAGACTGAGGGGAAACAGGTAGGTGACTGCGAAATCGGCACGTCGTCATTCCTGTTCTGGAGACGGCCTCGCCTTGATTCTTGAAGGCCCGGATTTGGCACAGCCGTCCCCGCGACCTTGATTCACACCCACACGCCAACCAGTTTCATAAAGCGCTGAGCCCCCATCGCGGTCGCGGGTGCGATGATGGATTCGCGGATGAACAGAAGGTTTGAGTTGCTGATCGGCGATTGAACGGACGTGAACACATCGACAAATGTGCTCTGATTGGAGCCGTCGCTGTTTGAACTTGAGCCAAAAGTTGTTCCAGCCGCACCGTTGCCGGAGCAGTTCATCGTCACGCGCCCGCCAACACCGCTCACAGAGAGCGCCATCTTCAATCCCCGTTGACGAAACACTGTCCCAAAGGCTGCCTGGAGATAATTGCTGAGATCGAGCGCGACCATCGAAAGCGTGTTGGACCCGGTCGGGTTTGGATCGCCAAGCCTGAGGCTTTCGCCGGCGGCCCATGACGCAATGTTTGCAGCGGAACTGACGCTGAAGGC
>JAIYEB010000088.1 GCA_027487195.1 Hyphomicrobiales bacterium
GCACCTGCCAGCGTATCGTTTCCGGCTCCACCTGTGAGCGTATTCGCATTACTGTTGCCGATCAGCGTATCGGCGAAGTCAGAGCCTATGACATTCTCGATCTCGGAATAGCTGTCGCCCTGCGCGTCGCTACCGGTGCCGTTGGAGTTCGCCAGGTCGACTGTGACGGCCGCGCCAGCACTGGTATAGCTTGCCGCATCGCTCCCATCACCACCGATGAGTTGGTCCGAGCCAGCACCACCGGCAAGAATGTCATCCCCGATTCCGCCTTCAAGTTGATCGCCACCAAGGCCACCCGACAAGGTGTCGGCTCCGGCGCGGCCCAACAGCGTATCTGCACCATCGGAGCCGGTGATGACGTCATCAAACCCGGAGCCGACGACGCGTTCGATCGAGAACAGCGTGTCGCTGCCATCAGCACCAGACGCCGCGCCCGCCGCGAGGTTGACCGTCACAGTCCCGGTGGCGGCCGCATAGTCAGCCGTGTCTGTGCCCGAACCACCGTCGAGACGGTCAGCCCCATCGCGGCCAACAAGCGTATCGTCTCCGCCCCCACCGACGAGGGTGTTGGACAGGGCGTCCCCCCTCATCTGGTCCTGCTGTCCGGACCCGATGACGGTCTCGATATTGGTCACCGTGTCTGTGTCTGCACCATCAACGACCGTGAACGCGGCAAGATCAACCGTCAGAAGATTGGCAGACGCGCTGTAGTCCAGTGTATCCGCGTCATCGCCGCCATCAATCGTATCGCTGCCGGACCCACCGGTCAGCGTGTCATTGCCAGCGCCGCCCAGGAGAGTGTCATTACCAGCACCACCTGCAATGGAATCTGCGCCCGCCCGGCCTTCGAGGACGTTGTCTGCGAGATCGCCGACGAGAGCGTCGGCATAGGCCGAGCCAAGAACCCGCTCGATGCCTGAGAATGTATCGCCATCAGCATCCCCGCCCGAGGCCTGCCGGATGGCGAGATCAACCGACACACTAGCACCGGAGTCGGTGTAGTCGACTGTGTCGAGCGCGCCGGCTCCGCCCTGGAGATCATCGGCGCCTGCCCCGCCACGCAGGACGTCATCACCATCACCGCCAACGAGTTGGTCGGCTCCGGCAGCACCGATGAGCACGTCTGCCCCACCGCCGCCCTCGAGCGTGTCTGCAGTTCCCGAACCTGTCAGCGTATCGGCAAAACTTGATCCAATGATACGTTCGATAGAAACATATGTGTCCCCCTGGGCGTCTCCGCCTACGCCACCGCTAGAAACCGACAGGTCAATGCTGACTGCGGCTGAGCCTGAGTAGTCGACAGTGTCGTGGTCGCTACCGCCATCGAGAATATCTGCCCCAAGGCTCGAAACCAGCGTATCGTTGCCCGCCGCGCCGACGAGGGTCTCAACACCGCCCTGGCCAATCATGACGTCACGGTTTGCTGATCCGAGGACTCGCTCGATCCCAGTCAGCACATCGCCTTCAGCATCACCGAGGAATCCGCGACCCTGAGCCAGATCAATGGTGACGCCAAGGAGTGAACCCGTATACTCAGCGGTATCGATACCATCTCCGCCCTCAAGCAGGTCGCCCTCTGCGCCGCCGCGAAGCCGGTCATCGCCATCACCACCAACGAGGGTGTTGATGCCGCCATCGCCAATGAGGAGATCGTTGTTCGCGGATCCGACAACCCGCTCGATATCGGTATAGCTGTCGCCTTCGGCGTCGTTGCCGGTTCCAACGCGGTTGGCAAGATCGACCGTGACCGCGCCGGACCCTGTGTAGTCCGCCGTATCAACACCCGCGCCGCCATCGAGAACATCTGCGCCGCCACGTCCCGCAAGCGTGTCGTTGCCGACCCCACCAAAAAACTCGTTTGAGCTAGCGTCCCCGCGCAGAATGTCCGCCTGGCCCGAACCCAGGACGCGTTCGATAGAGACCAGCTGGTCGCCGACAGCATCTCCACCGGCATTGCTTCCAGCCTGCAGGTCGATGGTTACAGCTGAAGAGGCGGAGTAGCTGACGGTGTCAAAACCCGCTCCGCCATCAAGCAGATCGCCGCCGCCAAGGCCTGCCAGAACATCATCGCCCTGACCACCCAGAAGCGTGTTTGCAACACTCGACCCGGTCAGCGTGTCGTTGCCTACCGAGCCGGTCACATCTTCGATGCCAGAATAGCTATCGCCCTGCGCGTCGCCGCCCTGACCGGTGTTCGTGGTTAGATTGACAATAACGTTGCCACTGGACAGCGAGAAGTCGAGCGTGTCCTGGCCATCTCCACCAAGGATCTGGTCTGCACCCTCGCCACCTGCAAGCGTGTCATTGCCAAGGCCACCTTCAAGCACATCCGCGCCCGCTCCGCCTGAGAGCGCGTCCCTGCCAGCGCTACCGATCAGCACGTTCGAGGCATCATCTCCGATGAGCGTGTCATCGTGCGCCGAGCCAGTCACACGCTCGATGCTGGAGAGGCTATCCAATTCAGCGTCGCCGCCCGAAGCCTGCGAGGCAAACAGATTGATCGAAACGCCGGCTGAGGAGTTGATATAGCTGACGGTATCGAGCCCGCTTGCCCCCCGGAGAACGTCCGCGCCTGCAGATCCAACAAGCGTGTCGTTGCCGATCCCGCCATCAAGGGTTTCTGAGCCGAGCCCTCCTGTCAGAAAATCATCGTGCTCCGAGCCAAGCACGGTCTCGATCGACACCAGAACGTCGTTCTGCGCATCGCCTCCAACACCAAGACCCGTTGCAAGGTCCACCATGACCGCGCCGGTTGAGGCACGATAGTCGGCAGTGTCGAGGCCATCACCACCATCGAGCCGGTCAGCTCCAGCAGCACCTGCCAGCGTATCGTTTCCGGCTCCACCTGTGAGCGTATTCGCATTACTGTTGCCGATCAGCGTATCGGCGAAGTCAGAGCCTATGACATTCTCGATCTCGGAATAGCTGTCGCC
>JAIYEB010000343.1 GCA_027487195.1 Hyphomicrobiales bacterium
CGGCGGCCAGTGGTTGCGCTTGAATCGACCATCGTCACCCACGGCATGCCGTATCCCGCCAATGTCGAGACCGCGCGCGCTGTTGAGGCGGCTGTGCGCGCCAATGGTGCCGTGCCCGCAACGATTGCGGTGTTGAAGGGCGTTCCGACGATTGGCCTTCAGCCGGCTGATCTGGAACGCTTTGGCACGGCCACAGAGGTCATGAAACTCTCGCGCGCGGATCTGGCCTACGCCATCGCCATGGGGCGGGATGGGTCAACAACTGTCGCAGCCACGATGATCCTGGCGCATCGCGCAGGCATCGGCATTTTCGCAACCGGGGGCATGGGCGGCGTCCATCGTGGCGCCGAGATGAGCTTTGATATCTCGGCAGACCTGACCGAGCTTGCGCGCACCCCTGTTGTGGTTGTGTCGGCCGGCGCCAAGGCGATCCTTGACCTGCCCAAAACGCTTGAAGTTCTCGAAACCCTTGGTGTGCCGGTGATCGGCTACCAAACCGATGAATATCCGGCCTTCTTCAGCCGAAGCTCCTGGCTGAAGGCGCCCTTGAGGCTTGATACGCCGGCTGCGATTGCGCGTTTCCTGAAAGTGCGCGCGGACCTTGGTCTGAACCAGGGGGTCGTGATTGCAAACCCGATACCCAAAGCATCCGAGATCGAAAGGTCCGTGATCGAGCCGGTGATCGTGGAAGCGCTTCAGGCTGCAAGCGCTGCAGGCATTTCTGGAAAGGCTGTGACGCCCTATCTGCTCAACGCGGTTCTGGAGCGCACGCAAGGGCAGAGCTTGCAGGCCAATGTGGCGCTGATCCTGAACAACGCCGCCGTTGCAGCTGAGATCGCGGTTGCTGCTGCGGGTCAAGCCGCATGATCAAGGTCACCGACGAGGTCTTTATCGATGAGACCGAGATCGAGTTGAAGGCGGTCCTGTCCGGCGGGCCAGGCGGGCAAAACGTCAACAAGGTCGCAACCGCCGTTGAACTGCGGTTCAATGCGCGCATGTCGCGTGCACTGACCGCACCTGTCTCGGTTCGTCTGCAAGCCCTCGCCGGCCAGAAGCTGACAGGAGATGGTGTCATCATCATTCGGGCGGAAAAGCATCGCTCGCGCGAGATGAATCGCCGCGACGCTATTGATCGTCTGGTCACGATGGTTCGCGAAGCGCTTGTGCCGCCAAAGCGCCGGTTTGCAACGCGCCCAACCAAGACATCAAAGGAAAAGCGCCTGACGACCAAGAAGGTCCGCAGCGTTGTCAAGAAAGGCCGCGGAGCTGTCGAGGACTGACCGTCGTCGCGAACGAAGGCTGCGCTCTGTCAGGAAGCGCTTGGACGGTGCCCCCTAGTCCGCATCGTACGCAGGATGGATATAGTTTTGCGGCTCCGCTGCAGCTTCCTTTTCCCAGCGCTTCCACGTCGCACTGGCCATGACAGCGCTCATGTAGGCCTGCGCCACGGGCGGCACTGGAACGGCATAGGCGTGCAGGCGATGGACGACCGGCGCATACATCGCATCAGCAATTGAAAACCGGCCATAGAGCCACGGCCCCGATGCGCCAAATCCTTCGCGCGCCTCGCCCCAGAGCTGAACAATACGTGCCACATCCGCCTTGACTGCGTCGGGCATGGTCGGCCGGGGCCGGGGAATGCGCCGGAAGTTCATGGGCAGATGCTTCCTGAGTTCGATGAAGCCGCCATGCATTTCGGTTGCGGCCGAGCGAGCGTGCGCGCGCGCTGCCGGACCATCCGGCCAGAGCTTTGCGCCCGGGTTCTGCTCGGCGATATGTTCGAGGATCGACAGGCTTTCCCAGTGCAGAATGCCGTTGTCCTTCAGCAGCGGTACCTTGCCCGTCGGCGAGACCTTGCGGATGTCCTGCGGGGTCGAGGACTGGTACAGCGGGATCAGCACCTCCTCGAAGGGAATGCCCGCTTCAACGAGGGCAAACCAGGGGCGCATGGACCATGAAGAGTAGGTCTTGGTGCCGATGACGAGCGTAAGCGACATATCAGAGAGCCTTGCGATAGACGATGAAGGAGGAGCGGGGCACAATTGTATCGTAAAGCGAGCGCGCAGCCGCATTATACTCTTGAGTATGCCAATAAAGCCGCTGGGCGTTTTCAGCGCGCGCGCCAGCCTCAACCGCCTCGATCAAAGCCTTCGCAACCCCGCCGCCGCGCGCTTTTGGGTCCACAAAAAGGTCTTCGAGATAGCAGTTTGGTCGCGGCGACCATGTCGTGGCGTGAAACAGGAAATGCGCGAATCCAATGAGCCCGTTCCCGGTGTCGGCCACAAAGGCGCGGATGTCGCTTGTTCCATCGACAATCTTCGCAAAGGTAATGGCGGTCGCTTCTTCCGGAACGCTGGCTCGATAGAAGGCATTGTAGCCAGCCCAAAGCTCGCGCCAGGCGGGTTCATCTGACGCCAAAGGCGGGCGGATGCGATAATCTGAGCGGGTGCGGTTCTGCATGGCGCCACGAGAGCGCGTTGCGCACGCGCCGTCAAATCAGTCTCGCTGACAGACATGATCTACGCATGTGATCATTGGACGGGACCCAGGTTGAATGGCCCCGGGGCCGCTGGCTGCTGTCACATCGGCAACGGCCACAGGTGCGATCATTTGACGGGGTATGCCGCCTGTGAATCCAGAGGCTGGCCTCTTGAAACGCAGGCAATTCGTTCCTATTATGTTCACGTACCTTCGCAAATTTTGCGCCCGCCCGGTCATCCCGCTCCACGATTGGATCGTATTAGGCTGGTCACTCAGTTGAGATATGTCATGCCGCAATCCGAGCCGCCGCGTCGCCAACCCCTTGCCTTTGCTGCCAAGACCATTTCCGTGCGCGGTGCGCGCGAACACAATCTGAAGAA
>JAIYEB010000363.1 GCA_027487195.1 Hyphomicrobiales bacterium
GCTTCGACGGCAGCCTTGACGTGATCCTCCTCACCCGTCGAGACACCGCCAGAAGTCAGGATCAGATCGCTCGAACCGGCAACACTCTTCAGCCGGGCAGACAGCGCCGCGCGGTCGTCTCTGACGATGCCGTGATCGCTTACGTCGCAGCCGGCCTGCGCCAGCATGCTGCACAGCATGGCGCGGTTTGCATCATAGATCCCTGCTTCGCCAAGCGGCTCGCCGGGCTCGATCACCTCGTCACCGGTTGAAAACACCGAAACCCGAAGCCGTGAGCGAACCGGGACCTCGCTGATACCAAGCGCAGCTGCAAGCCCGATGTCCTGTGGCCGCAGCCTTTGCCCGGCCCACAGGACGGTTTGGCCTATTGAAACATCCTCGCCAACAAAGCGCGCATTCGCCCCGCGCTTCAGGCCCGAAGGCACCAGCACAGAGCCCGCCTCAAGCGACACGTCTTCCTGCATGTAGACCGTGTCTGTTCCAGGCGGCAGCGGCGCACCGGTGAACACGCGTGCGGCCTGCCCTTTGCCTATCTCAACGCGGGCGGCAGCGCCGGCCGTCACCCGGTCCGTGATGGCAAGGCGCGTGCGCCCCTCGCCTGCCACATCTTCAAGGCGAACCGCATAGCCATCGACAGCGGAGTTATCGAACGGAGGCAACGCCCGACCGGCAATGATGTCGCTGGCAAGGACGCGGCCTGATGCACTTGAAAGCCGCACGAGCTCGGTTCCCACCAAAGGCGACAACCGTCGCGCCAGGCTGGCGAGCGCCTCATCAATCGACAGAAGAGGTCCGTCAAATGCCAGGGCATCGGGTGTCAGCTGGGCCATTTGACCTCGGGGAAAATCTCGCGGGCCGGTCGTGCATGCGCGTCGACAAGGGCTGCGATGGCTTCGACATCGTCAAGCAGGGCAAAGGGCAGCGCGCTGTCGGGGACCGTGTCTGCTGCAATCGCTGCAATGGCCGCATCACCTGGATGAAGCCAGGGCTTTCCATTTGCCGCGCGGTGCACTTCGATTTTCGGGTGGCGTTCGCGCTTGAAGCCCTCGATCAAGACCAGATCAACCGCAGACAGTCGTGTCAAAAGTTCCGGCAGGCCCGGCTCGGGTGCGCCGCGCAACTCATGCATGAGCGCAAACCGGTTGGCTGAGGACACCAACACCTCGCGCGCGCCGGACATGCGATGCACGTAACTGTCCTTGCCGGGATGATCGACGTCAAACGCGTGATGGGCATGTTTGAGGGTTGAAACCGTACGCCCCCGTGCAATCAAGGCCGGGATCAGCTTTTGCGCGAGCGTCGTCTTGCCCGCGCCGCTGTAGCCTGCAAGGCCAATGATACGCATTCCGGCTCCCCACCCTATTCGCTGCGAGGTATAACGCAGCATCGCGCCACCGCAACCGCAACCGGACGGTTCATGTCAAACCTCACGCCCCCGCTTTTCGTTTATGGCACGCTTCGCGACGCCGAGGTCTTCCGGTTCGTCACCGGCCTTGCGCTGGAGAGTGTCCGCCCCGTGCCGGCCCTGGCGCCCGGGCACATGGCGCTTACCGTCCACGGAGCCGTGTATCCCGTTCTGATCAGGCGGGACGGCGAGGCAGCACCCGGCTTGCTCCTCAGCGCGCTACCGGCAGATACAATCGCCCAGCTCGATCATTTCGAAGGCGACGGGTACGCACGCGCCTCAATCACTGTCACGGTCAATGGCATTTTGACGCCAGCGCAGGTCTATGTCGGCTCCGGACCCGTGGTGACCGCACAACCCTGGACGCTGGAGGCCTGGGAACGTCAGGGCAAAGCCCGTTTCCTGGCAGCCATTGCCTCGACCCGTAGGGCACCCGAGCCAGGGACCTGATGTTGAGGAAAAGTCTCTCGCGGCATGATGTTCAGGGCCTGGTATTCAATTCTTGGTCCAATGACGGCTTGTGGCAGACGCGCCATGGCTTCATACTGAGCCGGACAGCCATCACACGGTGACTCGCGCTTTCATGGACGCTCCAAACGATCTCGAACTGCGCTCGACGCTCGCTCGTTTGCGCGAAGACCATCGCGACCTCGACGCTGCGATTTCGGCGCTTGAAATGGCGGCGATCCCCAACCGCATTCAGTTGCAGAGGCTGAAGAAGCGGAAGCTGGCGATCAAGGATCAGCTGTCGCGGCTTGAGGCGCTGCTTGTGCCGGATATCATTGCGTGACCATGACCGTGCGCCCCAGCGTGGCGATCATCATGGGCTCGAATTCCGACTGGCCAACGATGAAGCATGCAGCCGAAACGCTTGATGCGCTCGGCGTCGCGCATGAAGATCTTATCGTGTCGGCCCACAGGACGCCCGACCGGCTCGTCGCCTTCGCCAAGGGCGCAAAGGCGCGGGGCCTCAAGGTCATCATCGCTGGCGCAGGCGGTGCGGCCCATCTTCCTGGCATGGTTGCGTCAATGACCAGCCTTCCGGTCCTCGGCGTCCCGATTGAATCGCATGCATTGAAAGGCCAGGATTCGCTGCTTTCAATCGTGCAGATGCCCGGTGGCATTCCCGTCGGAACGCTTGCCATCGGCAAGGCAGGCGCAATCAATGCGGGCCTTCTGGCAGCAGCCATCCTTGCCCTGTCTGATGCAGCCCTGGATGAGCGCCTCGGCGCATGGCGCGCGGCACAGACGGCCGGCGTTGCCGAGACCCCCAGCACGTGATGCTCGCCCCCGGCGCCTGGATTGGCATTCTCGGCGGCGGCCAGCTCGGGCGCATGCTGGCGATGGCCGCAGCCGAGCTTGGATTTCGCATCCATATCTATGCGCCGGAGCCCGACCAGCCAGCGTTTTCGGTTGCCGAGCGCCACACGATTGCAGCCTATGACGATATTGCTCAGCTCGAGGTGTTTGCACGCAGCGTCGCCGTCGTCACGATCGAGTTCGAGAATGTGCCGGCATTGGCTCTGGAACAGCTTGCCCGCTTCACGCTCGTTCGCCCGTCGGCAACGGCGCTGGCAACAGCGCAGGACCGCATTCTAGAGAAAACCATGGCGCGCAGCGTTGGCGTCGACACGCCGGCCTTCGCTGAAGTGACGGCTGAGACACTTCAAAGCGCCGTCCAGCGCGTTGGCACCCCCTCGGTCCTGAAGACCCGGCGCTTTGGCTATGATGGCAAGGGCCAGGCCAAGATCCGCCAGCCCGCAGACGCGGTGGCCGCTTTCGACAGCCTGAAGCAGCAGCCCTGCATCCTCGAGGCCTTCATTTCGTTTGAGCGTGAAGTTTCGGTCGTGGCCTCACGCGGCGTCGATGGCAGCTTCACGGCATTTGATGTCATTGAAAACGAGCATCAAAACCACATCCTCGCCACATCGACCGTGCCCGCACGCATCCCGGACCACCTCGCCGATGAAGCGATTGAGGCCACGCGGCGTATTGGGGATGCGCTTGCCTACACAGGTGTCTTCGCAGTCGAGTATTTCGTGACAGGGGCTGGGAAGCTCCTGTTCAACGAAGTCGCACCCCGCGTCCACAATTCCGGCCACTGGACGATTGAGGGGGCTGAGAGTTCGCAGTTCCATCAGCATATCCGCGCCGTTGCCGGCTGGCCGGCAGGATCGACACAGCGGCGCGCACCCCGCGTTGTGATGACCAATCTGATTGGCGACGATGTGCTTTCAGTCCCGGATATCGTTGCTTCAAAGGGAAAGAGCCTGCACCTCTACGGCAAGGCCGAGGCCCGCGCTGGCCGCAAGATGGGCCATGTCACGCAGCTGTTCCGGGACGCGGACCAGCCATAGGGGCAAACCGCCCTGGCTACTTCTGCGTGAACTTCGCCCGCAGATGGGCCGGCAGCCGCGCGGCCCTGCCCTGCATCGTCACAAACACAACGCGCACGTCAGCTTCGACGAGTAGAACATCATCCCTGATCGCAGCCTGTCGGAGCCTGACGGATGCGCCAAGCACTTCGACAACCCTGGTTTCCACTGAGACGACATCATCAATCTTCGCAGGCTTGAGAAACTCGATGGCCATGGAGCGGACAGCAAACGCGCCTTGCGAAGCCATATCCGCGTGTGAAACGCCCATGAGCCTCAGCCAGTCCGAGCGCCCACGCTCAAACCAGCGCAGATAGGACGCGTGATAGACCACGCCGGAAAAATCCGTGTCCTCGAAATAGACCCGCACCCTGCCGACATGCGAGCCATCGGGATTTATCCGCCCGGCAATATCGGGCCAATCGGCTTCACTCACGCTGGCACACCTGATTTCGCCATCACGCTGTCTACCAGCGCAATGAACAGTTCCGGCTTTTCCTCATGCGCGAGATGGCCAAGACCGCGCCAGCGGATCAGCGTCGCGTTGCGTACAAGCCTCGAGACCTCTTCCGACTGTGCCGGTGGCACGGTCTTGTCAGCTGTGCCAACGACAAGCGTCAGCGGCGTTGAGAGCTGACCAAGTTCGTTGGCCAACGGTCGCAGGTTCCAGCTCGCCATCATGCCGAGCGCGCCAGCGACGTGGGCCGCATTCGCCGCGAGACGGCGATAGAGTTCACGCCCCTCATCATCGATGCGCGAACCGGTTTCAGCCAGCATGCGCTCGATCACCCCATCGTCCGAACAGCGGCGTGCGAAGTACGCCGGAACGAATGGGTTCATGGCCAGAACCTTGGCAATCGGCGAAAAAATCTGCCCTGCAAGTCCGCCAAAGGGCAGGAAGGCCCCGTTGAGCGATATCAGCGCCTGGGGCGACAGCCCCTTGTCGAGCGTCTGGCGCACAACAATTGCAGCCCCGGCGGAATGCCCAACGGCAAGGTCGGGCGAAATCTGAAGAGCCTTGAGCAGCGCGCTTGTCGCCTGCGCCATGCCAGGCAACGACAGGCGACCGCCGGGAGGGGTTTCTGTAAAGCCATGACCGGGAAGATCCGGCGCCACGACGGTGTAGCGCTGGCTCAGCGCCGCAAACGACCCACGCCACGTGTGGGTTGCCGCTCCAGTGCCATGGAGCAGCAGCACAACTGGACCGGTCCCCTTGATCTGAACATGCCAGCGAAACCCTTCCGCATCGACGAAGCGGCTGGCATCCCGGTTTGGCCAATCCCGTCCATCGCGGTCGAAATCAAGGCGCGTGGACATGAACTTCGCTTATCTCAGGCTCGGCGCGGCAAAGCAGCTGTCTCGCGCCCTAGGACACCCATGACAGTTGAGATGATCCCCAGGGCGTCAAGACCCGCCGCGCGGTACATCTCCGTTTGCGTGTCATGCTCGATATAGCTGTCGGGGAGCACCAATGTGCGCACCTTGAGGCCACGATCAAGCGCGCCATTCTCCGCAAGCGTGTGCAGAACAATCGAGCCAAAGCCGCCAATCGAGCCTTCCTCGATGGTGATGAGAACCTCATGCTCGCGCGCAAGCCGCAACACGAGCGCCGTATCGACCGGCTTGGCAAAGCGCGCATCGGCCACCGTTGTCGACAGGCCCATGGCGTCGAGATCTTCGGCAGCCTTCAGCGCCTCGCCAAGACGTGTGCCAAACGACAGCAACGCCACACGCGTGCCCTCGCGGACAATGCGACCGCGCCCGATTTCCAGCGGAACACCAAACTGCGGCATCTCAACGCCAAGGCCATCGCCGCGGGGATAGCGGAAGGCTATGGGCCCCTCATCGAAGGCTGCAGCGGTCGCAACCATATGCACGAGTTCAGCCTCATCGCCGGCGGCCATGACAACCATGCCCGGCAGACAGCCGAGATAGGCGACATCAAACGATCCGGCATGGGTTGGGCCATCGGCACCCACAAGACCAGCGCGATCAATCGGGAAGCGCACTGGCAGTTTTTGCAGCGCCACATCGTGCACGATCTGGTCGTAGGCGCGTTGCAGGAAGGTCGAATAGATCGCGCAGAAGGGCCGATACCCGTCGCAAGCAAGGCCTGCAGCAAATGTCACTGCGTGCTGCTCGGCAATGCCGACATCAAACATCCGGCTGGGGTGGAACTTCTGGAACAGGTCAAGTCCCGTGCCGGACGGCATCGCAGCGGTGATCGCCACAACCTTTGGATCGCGATCCGCTTCCTTCACGAGGCTTTCGGCAAACACCTTTGTGTAGCTCGGCGCGTTGGACTTGGCCTTTTGCTGGGCACCGGTCGCAACATCGAAGCGCACCACGCCGTGGTACTTGTCGGCGGAGGCCTCGGCGGGCGCATACCCCTTGCCCTTCTCGGTTACGACGTGGACGAGTATCGGCCCGTCACCAGCATCGCGGACATTGCGCAGGATCGGCAGCAGCGTGTCGAGATCATGCCCGTTGATCGGGCCCACATAATAAAAGCCCAGCTCGCCGAACAGGTTGCCGCCGGTCACGAACTGGCGCGCCGTTTCAATGGCCCGGGTGATCGTGCGGTCCATGGTTTTGCCAAAGCGACGGGTGATCTTGCGACCGACATCGCGCAGGCTGAGATAGGTCTTGCCGGAGATCAACCGCGCCAGATAGGCCGACATGGCACCGACGGGCGGAGCAATCGACATGTCGTTATCGTTCAAGACCACAACCAGTCGCGATCCGAGCGCGCCCGCGTTGTTCATGGCCTCATAGGCCATGCCGGCTGAAATCGCGCCATCGCCGATGACGGCAACGACATTGCCCTCGCGGCCATCAAGATCGCGCGCGACCGCATAGCCAAGGCCTGCAGAAATCGATGTCGAGGAATGCGCCGCGCCAAACGGGTCGTACTCGCTCTCGGAGCGCTTGGTGAACCCGGAAAGCCCACCGCCCTGGCGCAAGGTGCGGATACGATCGCGCCGCCCGGTCAGGATCTTGTGTGGATAAGCCTGGTGACCGACGTCCCAGATGATCTTGTCACGCGGCGTCTCGAACACATGATGCAGCGCAATCGTCAGCTCGACGACACCAAGTCCGGCGCCAAGGTGGCCGCCCGTGACCGATACCGCATCAATCAGCTCGTGGCGCAGCTCCTGAGCGAGCTGCGGCAGGTCCTTTTCTGGAATCCTGCGCAGATCGGCCGGGACATGAACCGTATCGAGCAGTGGCGTCTTTGTGGTGGTCACAGCGAGAGCTCCGGCATCTGGAAGCAAGGTGTCAAGTGAACTTTACGAACGAACCGCCAAAGCGACAATCTCGACTTACACGTACGCTCTTTACCTCCCCCTTATTTCAACCAATCTGCTGTTGTGCGCCATGTGGCATGTGGTCGACCTTCAGGGAGTGCAGGCAATGCAGTTCAGCGGGCGTGTCGTGATCGTGACGGGGGCTGCGTCCGCGCGTGGCATTGGCTTTGCCACAGCGCTCGCCTTTGCAGGAGAGGGCGCGCGGGTTGCCATTGTCGACATTGATGAACAGGGCGCGAACCGCGCTGCCGCTAGGCTTGGTGGGGATCACCTCGGGGTTGGCTGCGACGTCTCCAACCCCGTGGCCTGCAAAGACACCGTCGCCCGCGTTGTGTCGACCTTCGGCCGCATCGATATTCTGGTCAACAATGCCGGGATTGTGTCCTCAGACAGGCTGCACGCGCTGACGCATGAGCATGCCCGGCAGACCATGGACGTCAACGCCGGGGGCACGATCGCCATGACCCTTGCAGCGCGTGCCAGCCTCATCGAAGCACGCGGCACGATTGTAAACGTTGCCTCCGTTGCCGCCCAGCGTGGCGGGGGCATCTTTGGTGGCGCGCACTATGCAGCGTCAAAAGCTGCGATCCTCGGATTCACCAAGGCCTGCGCACGCGAGCTTGCGCCGCTCGGCGTAAGAGTGAATGCGGTGTCGCCCTCTATGGTCGATACGGACATTTTTGGCGGCGCGTTGAGCGAGGACCAGCGAGCGGCTGTGCTGGCAACGATACCGCTCGGGCGGCTTGCACGTGCAGACGAAATCGCAAACGCCATCCTGTTCCTGGCATCGGATCGCTCAAGCTACATCACGGGTGCAACGCTTGATGTGAATGGCGGGAGCCATATGCATTGATGCCGGAGCTCAGCATCCTGGCGATGTCTGACCCCAAGGGCTTCC
>JAIYEB010000273.1 GCA_027487195.1 Hyphomicrobiales bacterium
CCCTGGGGATCGACGGTGTAGAGGTTCGACAGTTCGGGCTGGCCGAACACGATGATGCGCATCCTGTCGCCGGCATCGACGGTGTAGGGGTGATCGAGCGTATCAAACACAGCCGCAGGCGCTGGTTGGCTGGACACTGCGGGTGGACGCGCGAAGGCGACCGGACGCCCGACGCCGGGTCTGCCCGCGCACGCAGCAACGGCCAGAGCGGCACTGCCAAGGCCCAGCACGCTGAAAAGCCGACGGCGGGTTATGGTCGGGTCATGTTTCACAAGACCAATAAGTAAAGGGCCTTGGTTAACGAAAAGCGACCATATGCCGAATTCTTCCCGCCATTAACCCGCAAGTTACCATGTTCAGGTGAAGTGACATCGACCAACACAGGTGGGCGGTGTCCGAAGACGACGAGGAAAAACACCAGAAGGGCGCGCGACTTGGCGCATCGCTTCTGCGTGGGCTCGACGTGTTGAGGCGGGGCTGGCCGACCATTCTGGGGGCTGGCGCCATTGCCGCCGGCATTGGCTATGCCGCGACTTTTGCAATGCCAACGCGCTATGAGGCGGAAGCCCGCGTGCTGGTCGATGTGCGTGATCCCGGCCTTGATCTTGGCGGTTTTGAAATTGCCGGCTCGCCCTCCAGCGATCCGACCACCATGGCAAACCATGCCGAGATGCTGCGCTCGCGCGATGTCGCCCGCCATGTGGTGCAGCGCCTTGAATTGTCGAAGCTTCCTGAGTTCGACCCAGGCTCCGAGGGGCGCTCTCTGGTGTCGAGCGCCCTCGCTCTGATCGGCATGAAGCGCGATCTCTCGCGCATGAGCGGCGAAGACAAGGCGCTCGAAATCTATTCTGAACGTCTGTCTGTGACCCAGATCGAACGCACCCGGGTTCTGCGGGTCGCGTTTACATCCCGCGATCCTCAGCTTGCCGCACACATCGCCAACGGGGTGGTTGAGCGCTACCTTGATCTTCAGGCCCGCGCAAAGGTCGAGCGCGACCGGCGTGCGATCCAGCATCGCCAGCGCCGCATCGAGGAATTGCGCACGCAACTCGCCGAAATGGCCGAACGAATCACGGCGCAGCGGGCCCGCGCCGGCTTGCCTCCGCTCGATGTGCAGGGTCTTCCGCAGACCCCGCTGGCTGAAACGCAGCGCGAGATCGTTAACATTCGCCGCGAACAGGATGAGTTGATGGGGCGGGTCGGTTTGATCCGGGAAGCCACCCGTCAAGGCCGTCCGGTTGATGGCTCGGCCCTTGCGCAGGTTCCAGCACTGCGCGCTCAGGCCGAGGCTTACGCGGCGCTGCGCATCGAGGCTGACAAGCAGAATGAAGTGCTCCTGCCGCAGCATCCGCGCATGCGCGACCTGAGGGCGCAGCTCACGGATCTCGAAAATAGGCTGCGCACGGAGGCCGAGCGCCTTGCGCGCGCCGCAGAAGCCGAGGCCCAGCGCCTGTCGGTGCGCGGTGAAGCCTTGCGCCGCCAGATCGCGGACGCCTCGCGCAGGCCAGGTGAGACTGCCCGCTCCGCTGCCGCAAATGATCCCGCGCGTCAGCTGGCCGAGCTTGAACGCGAGTTCCAGTCCCAGCGCGAAGTGCTGGAGAGCTGGGTGCAGATGCATAGAGCGGTGACCGCCCGCGACGCATTCGATATGCGGGCGGCCGATGCGCGCATTCTGGCACAGGCCACAGCGCCTTCATCACCCTCCGAGCCTCGCGCCTTTGCCATTGCCGGATTTGCCGGTTTGCTTGGGCTCCTGTTGTCGGGTGCCGGCGTTGGCCTTGCAGCCTTTGCCGCTGCGCGCCGTCCAGAGGATGAGTTCGCCTTTCTCGCGTCCCCGAACGCATCAAAACAACCGGGCGAGCCCGTCTTTGCCGTTGTCGCAGCCGGCGCACCGGATGACGCATCAAAGGCCCAATTCTTGTCGGCACTCGCACCGCGCTTCTCGGATAAAAACCGCAAGGTGCGCACGCTGGCCTTTGTCACGGTCGGTCCGCTGGGTGAGGGCACGACCCTTGCGCTCGCGCTTGCGCGCAAACTCGCACTGTCGCGCTGCAGGGTTGTGCTGGTTGATCTTGATGCCAAGGGCGAAGCGCTGGCAAACCTTACAGGTGTCGGCCCGGCGTCGGGGCTTTCAGATCATCTCGTTGGACAGGCCGCGCTTGGCGCTGTGATCCATCGTGATCGCGGATCACGGGCGCATATTGTTCCATCAGGCCGCCTACCGCTTGAGCGCGCGGTAGCAGTGGCGGGCGCTGCAAAGGTCTCGAAGACACTTGCAGCCTTTGCCGAGGCTTACGATCACGTGGTCATTGATGCCGGAAGCGGCCTTGATCTGCCCGCCTACACCGGCATCGACAGCGTGTTTCTTGTGGCACCAGCCTCCATCCCAGGGCCGGAACTGACAAAGCTGCGTGCGGCCATGTTGGCTGCCGGTGCTCCGTCCGTGGATATCGTGACAACGGGTGCGGCAAGCCAGCCGGCGCCGCCCCGCTCCACTCTCAGCGCCGTTGGCGGCCCGCGCCTCAAGGTGGCCTGAGCCATGGCCAAAGGCCTTGCGCGCCTGATTGCGCGCCTGCCGGGGCAGCGTCCCGCGCGTGAAAGCTCGCCCATCGTCGGTGCCATCCTGTGCTTTGGAGCCGTGCGCGAGAGCGTGCGCGAGCGGTACGTGGCGAGCGAACGCGGCGAGATTTCCAAGGCGGTGCTCGAGCAGTTGATTGCCCGGTTGAGGCGTGAGGCCGACATCACGGACCTGCCGACCTTGCTTGAACGCACTGAGGCCGGCGTGCCCTGCCGGCCAGCGATTGTGCTCTGGTTCGAAGGGCAGGGGCGTTCGATCAGCGATGTCGCGCGCCCGTTGCTGAAAAAGCTCAGCGCGCCCTACACGGTGACGATATCAGTCTCCGTCCCCGATGAGCGGATCGTGATCTGGCCCTTGCTTCTCGATCACTTGATCTGGACCCGGGAGGCGGTGTCGCTCACGGTTGCAGGTGAAAAGCGCGTCCTGTCGCTCGGCTCCGGGCCTGCCAAACACGAGACCCTGGCGGTCATCATGAGCGAAATGGCCGCAATGTCTCCCCGCCAGCGCAGCCATTTCGTCGCTGATCTCGCGTTGAGGGCTGGCATTGATCCCAAAACCTTTTTCCATGACCGGCTCTTGTCATGGTCGGACATCGAGACGCTGGCGCGCGACCCGCTCGCAACCCTGAGTGCAGGGGCGCTTGATCTGGAGCCCTTGTCGGCCCTGGATGAGACGAGCATGCAACGCCAGATCCGGGACGGGGTGAAGACGCTCGAGGTGGTTCTCGGGCGTGAGATCACAAGCTTCGCTTATCCTGCCGGCACTGCGGACAAGGCCGGCCCGCGCGAATTTGCCATGGCAGCTTCCCTTGGCCTGCACGCAGCCGCCACCGATCGCCCGGGTGTGGTCTTTGCCGCCCACAAGGATCACCGGACCGCGCTGCCGCGTATCAGCATTGACGAGGCAAATGCTGACGCAAAGGCAATTCTTGCTGCGCTGAAAGGGCAGGGGCCGCAGCAAACGGCGGGGTATGCGAGGCTTGATGTCGACTAGGCCTTCCGGTCCGGCCTCTGCATCCACCAGATGATGATCATGGCGGGGAAGACCCACGCAAAGCCGCCAATGGCGTAGAAGATCGTCTTGTAGAGCACAGACGCGTTTTCGAGCCACGCCATCGCTGTCGTCATCACAGCCAGCGAATAGATGACCACAAGCACCACCAGCAAAACCGTGCCGATGAGCTTTCGTACCCGTATGGGGAGAATGGGACCCGCCATTTTCAAAGCCTCTGGTGTCTTCGTCGCATTGACCGGGCGGGCCCGGAGGTGCACGGGAACGCTCTAAACGAAGGAAGAACACATGGCGAGTGTCGCCGACAGCGCAGGTGAAAGAGCATCATCAACCCCGGAAGGTCGTCTTGTGACGGCATGGCTGTCCGTTGTTGCGGCGCTCGTCTTCGCCATCGTTATTGTCGGTGGTGCGACGCGCCTGACCGAGTCAGGCCTGTCGATCACGGAATGGGAACTCGTCACCGGCATTCTGCCGCCCTTGAGTGAAGCCGCCTGGCTTGCGGAGTTCGAGAAGTATCGCCAGATCCCGCAGTATCAGGCGCTTCATCGCGGGTTCTCGCTCGCTGAGTTCCAGACGATCTATCTCTGGGAGTGGGGCCACCGGCTGCTCGGACGGGTCATTGGCGCGGCGATGGCTTTGCCGTTTTTCGCCCTGCTGATTGCGCGCAGGCTAGATGCAGATCTCGCGCTGAAGACTTTTGGCATCACGTGTCTTGTCGGGCTGCAGGGCGCGATTGGCTGGTGGATGGTCTCGTCCGGCCTTGAAGTGCGCATTCGCGTCGCGCCCTATCGTCTGGCAACGCACCTCACCATTGCAGTTCTGATCTTCTCCGCGCTGTGGTGGCTCATCCTCGCGCGGACCACGTCAAAGCGCATCAGCGTTCCGCGTCGTCTGACCGCAACGGCAACCGCCCTGATTGTTCTGACACTCATCCAGACCTTCCTCGGTGGGCTGGTCGCTGGCTCAAGGGCTGGATGGAGCTACAACACCTGGCCGCTGATGGATGGCTGGCTATGGCCGTCCGGCATGCTGGTGATGCAGCCCTGGTGGACGAATTTCGCCGAGAACACCGGCACCGTGCAGTTTGTCCACCGCACGGCAGCCTACGTCCTTCTGGCGCTCGCCTTCTGGCACATGGTCGATTGCCGACGCACGTCTCCGGGCGTTGTCGGGCAGAGCGCGCTCATTGCAGCCCATCTCCTGTTGCTTCAGGCCGTGATTGGCATTGCAACAGTGCTGACCGTCGTCTGGATGCCGGTCGCGCTCTTGCATCAGGCCGGTATCATTGTGGTGATGGCCGGCCTGCTCTGGCACAGGCTTGGAATGATCCGCGCTGAGTAGTTGTTCAGTCCCGGCATGAGTGGATCAGGACGGGCGTGCCCCTTCCTTGCCTCGCCAATCCACCCCCCGTAAGGGCCAGGGCTCAATGCTGGGAACTGGGATGCCTTATCCGTAAAATTTGCATGATATTTTTAATTCCCTCCGTAGAATTCGGACAAAGTTAATTTCTGTCAGTCATGGCTCATGGCGTCGTTGAAATACTTAGCCCGAAGGGTGCGTTCTCCATGCCTCGTTTCAAGTTGCCGGCTCTGAATATGGTTACGAAAACCGTTGCGCTCATGGTGCTCGTGTGTGTCACGGTGATCGGCGTTTTCCTGGCAGTGGCGATCAACTTTGCCACAGAATCAAAGATGAGCTTGCGAACAGAGGCGATCGCCCGCACCAGCGCGGTCGGCCTGACAGTTATTGAACGTGCTGTACCGGGCTCTCGTGGCGAGTTGGACAGCAACGGCATGGTACGCCGCATCATCCTTTCGCAGCCGCTTACAGCAGGCAACCACGAGGTTGTCGACCAGGTCGCAAGGTTGCTCAACGGCGTTTCTACAATCGTTGAGCGGCAGGCTGACGGCTCCTTTGTCCGGATATCGACCACCGCAAGGCGCGAGGACGGGGGGCGTGCGATCGGCCTTAGGGTTGACCCTGCGAGCCCGATCGTGAGGGCGCTCGGCGCCGGAGAAGCGATCGTTGCCCCATCGCGCGTCGGAAACGTCGACTTCCTCACCCGTTGGGTTCCAATCGTTGGCCCAACTGGGACGCTCGTCGGTGGCATTGCATCCGGGTCGTCGCTGGCGTCCGTGCAGGAATCGATCATCGCGATGAATTCGTTCCTGGCCATGCTCGGCCTTGGCCTCGCGATCTGTTCCGCTTTGATCGTTTGGTTGGTCATCCGCTCGCAAATGCGTCCGCTGGTCACGCTTGCGGTGACATCCGAGAAGCTGGCGGGTGGAGATGCCACAACCCCTGTTCCCCATACCGACCTGGTGGATGAGCGCGGAGCGCTTGCCCGGTCACTTGAAAAGCTTCGCGGCAGCCTGATTGAGCGCGCGGCCCTGGAGGCCTCTGCCGCTGCCGCCAGCGAGCGTGACCTGAAGCGCGCCGAGATTTTGCGTGCCTCGGTCAGCGAATTCAACACCAGCATTGCAGCGGTTGTTGCGGGTGTTAATGCGCGCGCCGGTCGGCTCGACCAAACAGCTTCCAGTCTTGAAACCGGCATGTCGCGTGCCGAGCTTCAGGTTCGGGAGGCCATTGCCGCAACATCCACTTCGGTCGCGCAGATCCAGTCAATTGCCTCTGCGATTGAAGAGCTGAACGTGTCGGTCGAAGAAATTCGCCGTCAGACCTCGGGGATGACCAGCGCCAACACGTCAACATCAGCGCTCGTCGTCTCGGCGGTTGAAGAGGTCGAGAAGCTTGCAGGCAACGCCCAGGACGTGAGTGAGGTGGTGATGCTGATCCGCGCCATTGCCGAACAGACCAACCTTCTGGCTCTCAACGCCACCATTGAGGCTGCCCGCGCTGGTGAGGCTGGTCGCGGCTTCGCTGTCGTGGCCAGCGAGGTCAAGCAGCTCGCGTCCCAGACCGCAAAAGCGACGGAGCAGATTGCCGAGCGCATCGAAGGAATCCAGACGGCAACAACCAAAGCCGTTGCCGCTATTGATTCAATCGCCAAGGCCAGCGCCAGCGCCATCGAGTCTACGGCTGCCATTGGCCAGTCGATTGCCGAACAGAGCATCGCCTTCAACGAGATCGCCCGCTCAGCCGCCAACAGCGCCGGCGAAACCGTCACGGCCGGCCAGAAGGTTGAGGAGATGAAGGGTCGCATCAGCGAGAGCCAGGCCACCTCGACCGACATCGCCAACATTGCGGCGGAGCTCATCAGCGACGTCGACAGCGTCAAGCGGACGGTGGATTCCTTCCTTAACCGGGTGAACGCGGCGTAACGTCAGGTCGCAGTGCATGGTGTGGTGGGGGCGAGAAAGTCGCCCCCATGCCCATTGCGGGCAAATCTACGTCACGTCACCACATGCCCGGACGGAACGCGGGAACACCGTTTCTGTGGAAGCAAACCGTGCTTTGGGCTTTTGCTTTGAAGCTCGCCATGTCGCAAAGATGGAGTCTATTTTTGCGACATGCCCTGGCGCCCTAAAGGATCGACTGGCCGGTCTTCGCCCAATCCGCTGCAAACTGCTGCAGGCCCTTGTCGGTCAGGGGATGTTGCGACAGCCCCTTCAAAATGCCGGCTGGTGCTGTTGCCACGTCAGCGCCCGCCAGCGCGCACTCCCGGATATGGTTTGCGGTGCGGATCGAGGCTGCCAGGATCTCGGTCTCGAAGCCGTAATTGTCATAGATCGTGCGGATTTCACGGATGAGTTCCATCCCGTCGAGATGGATGTCATCGAGCCGGCCAATGAACGGTGAAATGAAGCTCGCGCCGGCCTTCGCCGCCAGAAGCGCCTGATTGGCCGAAAAGCACAGCGTCACATTGACCATGATGCCATCTGCGCGCAGCGCCCGGCACACCTTCAGGCCATCGATCGTCAGGGGAACCTTGACGGCAACGTTTGGCGCAATCTTGGCGAGAACGCGCCCTTCCTTGATCATGGTCGCATAGTCCATGGCTGCGACTTCGGCGGACACAGGGCCGTCGACGAGCTTGCAGATCTCGGCAATGACGGTTTTGAAGTCGCGCCCGCTCTTGGCGATCAACGATGGGTTGGTGGTCACCCCATCAATCAGCCCCATTGCCGAAAGGTCGGCAATATCTGCGGTTTCAGCGGTATCGACAAAAAACTTCATGTCTTTGTTCCCCTATAACTAGCTTCCGTGTGCCTTATCGTAACCGCCGATTGCAACAGCCAGACGCCCCTAGGCCCATACTTAGGCGATATGTTCCCGACACGCACCAACAACACGTCGACGAACCGAATTTCAATCGCCACATTGCGTGCGTGAGACTCATCCCTGTCCTTCTGCCGCTGGCGCTGCCAAGGCCTTACACCTACCGCGTGCCGGACGGCCTTGCGGTAGAGCCGGGCGACCTTGTCCGGGTCCCGATAGGGCCGCGCCAGGCCATTGGCTGTGTGTGGGATGGGGAGGGCGAGGCCGTCGATCCGACGAAACTCAAGTCGATCCTGTCGAAAGTGGACGCAGCCCCCCTCGATGAACGCATGCGCAGGTTCATTGGCTGGGTCGCGGACTGGACCTTGTCTGATCTGGGCATGGTCCTGAAGCTGGTGCTGCGCTCGGAGGACATGCTTGCCGAGGCAGCTGCCCGGACGGGTCTGCGCTATACCGGCGTTGCCATCGAGCGCCAGACGCCGGCGCGCACCCGCACGCTTCAGGTCATGAAGGACGGGCTGTCGCGTAGCCGCACTGATCTTCAGCTTGAGGCGGGCGTGTCCGCAGCGGTCATCGATGGCTTGGTCGCGGCGGACGTTCTTGAAGTGGTCGCCTTGCGCCCGCTGCCCATGGCAAAGCCTGATCCCGAGTTTGCGCCACCCTCCCTGAGCGAAACCCAGGCCAATGCAGCGGAGCTGCTGAAACAGGCGGTTGCCGCCAAAGCCTATCGCACGGTCCTGATCGAGGGCGTGACCGGTTCGGGTAAAACCGAGGTCTATTTTGAGGCCGTCGCCGAGGCGTTGCGGCAAGG